>JAZRDK010000097.1:0-19549 GCA_045660225.1 Candidatus Scatosoma sp. | reverse complement strand
ACGCCGGCGTATGCTCTAACGTCTGCACAAGGTTGGGTTTCATGGCGTCTTTTAAGAGTACCGCCATCGAACCTACCGCGCCTGGAATATCCTTCGCGCGCACGTAATCGCCGTCCGTGTTCAAGCCGACGATGATGTTGCCAAGACGCTTTTTCAAATCGTCGACGTCCGTCGCAAGACAAAGCACCGCCATAATCTCGCTTGCCGCCGTGATGTCGAAATGGTCTTCTCTTTCCACGCCCCTACCTTTTCCGCCGATGACGACGTTGATAAGTTGACGTTCGTTCATATCCATACAGCGATGGAAATAGATGTTGTCGACGTCAATTTTCAATTCGTTTCCACGGAAAATGTGGTTATCCATCAACGCGCAAAGCAGGTTGTTTGCCGACGTAATGGCGTGCATATCGCCCGTGAAATGCAAATTGATTTCCGACATAGGCACGACTTGCGCGTATCCACCGCCTGCCGCACCGCCTTTGATGCCGAATACAGGCCCAAGCGACGGCTCACGCAAGGCAAGACAAGCGCTTTTGCCGATTTTCGAAAGCCCGTCTGCAAGCCCGATGGATACGGTGGTTTTGCCTTCGCCCGACGCCGTCGGATTAATCGCAGTCACCAAAATCAATTTCGCCGTTCTCTTGGCGTTTTTAGGCAAATTTACCTTCGCTTTATATTTTCCGTACATCTCAATGTCGTTTTCCGACAAATTGAGTTTTTTCGCCACTTCACGAATATCGATAAGTTTAGCAGCTTCCGCAATTTCAATATCCGACAACATACTTTCTCTCCTTCTCTTTTGCAAACTTTTCACTTTATTTTCATTATATATACTATTCGTTTTACCATTATAACACATATTTAGAAAAAATGGAATAATAATTCCTGTTTTTTTCCTACTTTTTTTCGTTTTTTTTTGGCATTTTTTTCTTTTTTGTGTTATAATCAAGGCATGGAACTTTCAATTTTACGCTTTTTCGAATCTTTGCGCTGCGGATTTTTAGATTTTCTCGCCTGCGCCTTCTCCATCTTCGGCGAAACGCTGTTTCTCGTCCTAATCATTTGCCTACTGTACTGGCTCTATGAAAAAAAGCTGGGCGAAAAACTCGTACTCGTTACCTTCTCGTCGATGACCGTCAACGGCTTTATAAAGTCCGCGGTGGCGCGCCCTAGACCCTTCGTTGGGGGTGGCGTTTCCAAAGTAACCATCGACAACGCCTTAATTTCCACCACCGACTTAGCTTCTTACGAATCCTTCCCAAGCGGTCACTCGCAATTAAGTGGCGGATTGTTTTTTACGGGCATGTTCCGTTTTCGCAAAACGTGGTCGTTTATCCTGTTCCCTTTACTGACTTTAGGCGTCATGTGTTCAAGGCTGTATTTAGGGGTACATTACCCCACCGACGTACTCGTCGGCGCGACCATGGGTATCGCATTTGCCTGTTTTTGGGAATTTATCTACCAAGAATTTGAAAACAAAAAATACTACGTTTTCGCACTTTTTGCCCTGCTTTCCATCCTGTTTATGATTCTTTACACCAACAAGACGACGGTGGAAATGTGCGCCTGCGCGTGCGCCACGGCAATTTGCCTGCCACTTGAAAACAAATTGATTCGTTTTGAAGACGCGACGGGTGTGAAACACAGACTTTTGCGCGCGCTTATCGGGATTGTTTGCGTGGGCGTCGTATTCGGCGCGTTTTCCTTCCTTCCGTTTGCATTTTTAGAAAAATACGCGTTCAAGTTTTTGAAATATTTCTTGACGGTAACGACGGCGACGCTGGTCGTGCCCTTCCTTTTTAAGAAACTCAAGATATAATTTGGTCAAAGCGCGGTTAAAAAGATTGACTTTGTCAATACAACCGTTGTATAATACAACATATAACATTTTTAGACACGTATAAGGAGTGTACTTATGGCAGAAAAAAGAGCAGTTACTATGGAAAAGCTCGTTTCCCTTTGCAAAACCAGGGGCTTTATCTTCCCCGGCAGCGAAATTTACGGCGGACTTGCAAATACTTGGGATTACGGTCCTTTGGGCGTTGAACTGAAAAACAACGTCAAGAAGGCTTGGTGGAAGAAATTTATCCAAGAAAATCCGCACAACACGGGCGTTGACTGCGCGATTTTGATGAACACGCGCACCTGGCAGGCGTCTGGACACCTTGGCGGTTTCTCCGACCCCCTTATGGATTGTAAAAGCTGTAAGGCACGCCACCGCGCGGACAACCTTGTCGAAGCGTACGTCGCAAAGAAGGGGCTTGACGTAAAAGTGGAAAGTATGGATAACGACGCTTTGGAATCGTTTATTACCGAACACAAAATCGTTTGCCCTATCTGTGGCAACTCCGACTTCACGTCGATTCGTAAGTTCAACCTTATGTTCAAAACCTTCCAAGGCGTTACGGAAGACAGCGCAAACACCGTTTACCTTCGTCCCGAAACGGCGCAAGGTATCTTCGTGAACTTCGCAAACGTGCAACGCGCAACCCGTCTTCGCGTTCCTTTTGGTATCGGTCAAATCGGTAAATCCTTCCGTAACGAAATCACGCCCGGCAACTTCACGTTCCGTACGCGCGAATTCGAACAGATGGAGCTTGAATTCTTCTGCAAACCCGGCACCGACCTTGAGTGGTTTGCATACTGGAAAGATTTCTGTCGCGACTGGTTGCTTTCCTTGGGTATGAAAGCGGAAAACCTTCACCTTCGCGACCACTCGCCCGAAGAACTTTGTTTCTATTCCAAGGCGACCACCGACTTTGAATACAACTTCGCGTTCGGTTGGGGCGAACTTTGGGGCATTGCAGACAGAACGGATTACGACCTTTCGCAACACGCGAAAGAGTGTGGTAAGCCCATCGACTACGTTGACCCCGTTACGAACGAACGTTACGTGCCTTACGTTATCGAACCTTCGCTTGGCGCTGACCGCGTCGTGCTTGCTTTCCTTACGGATGCGTACGACGAAGAAGTCGTAGACGCGGAAAAGAACGACGTGCGTACCGTACTTCGTTTGCACCCTGCACTTGCGCCTTATAAATGCGCCGTACTTCCCCTTCAAAAGAATTTGTCGGAAAAGGCGGACGAAGTCTATGCGAAGATGATGAAGAAGTTCCCCACCACCTACGACGTAACCGGCTCTATCGGTAAGCGTTATCGCCGTCAGGACGAAATCGGTACGCCGTTCTGCGTAACCGTCGATTTCCAAACGGTGGAAGATGGTACGGTAACCGTTCGTGACAGAGATACGATGGAACAAATCCGCGTATCCATCGACGAAGCGATTGCTTACGTACAAGAAAAAATTGAATTTTAAGGCGTAAAAGCCAACCCCTGCAAGCGATTGCTTGCAGGGGTATTTTTATAAAAGATAAGGGCAGGTATGCGTTGAACGCGTACCTGCCCCTTGTTTTCTTCCTTTTTAGTCCTTGAAATCTTCCACGGCGTCTTCCGTGCCCCAGTACACCCACTTGCCGTCCCGGAACGCCCTGCTTTTATCTTCCATATTGTTGTAAAATCCGCGCGCTTCCTTTTGCGAGCTGAACAACAACGCGGTAAGATTGTCCGCATCGCCCCACTCTACTTTCGTCGCGCTAAATCCGCCAACCAAGCCTTCGCCTTCATAATCTTCCACACCGATAACGGCGTAGCCTTCCAGCTTCATTTTCTCCTTCGCCTTGTCCACGTTGCCGGGCACGCATGCAACGAAACCCATGCACGCTATTGCCACCAAAATTGCGCAAATCACTTTTTTCATAGTCTTTTCTCCTTTTGATTTTTTTATATCATAATCCCCCGTTTTTCAACGGGGGCATTGTTTTCGTATTCAATTTTAAGGCGTTTCCCTTTTCTTCGCCCGTTGTTTGCGAACATACGTCGCGCGCCGGCTTTTCACCGCATCTGTCGGGTTACTTTTTATCTTTTAACGCCCTTCATAAAATGGTTCATTGGACTGTTACCTCGCTTTATCTTGTTTGTTAAAGTACCGCTCCGATAATCTGAATAAAATCATTTTATTCGTTACCTCCTTCAACATATTCTCTTTTTTCTCCCACCGACCACCGTCGGCTAACGCTCGTACGTTGGAGTATCCTTCGAAGTAGGCATTTTTGTTACCCCCTTCTTGTTTATTTTTCCGACTCTACCGCTCGTCGGCGACGACTTCCGATTACCTTAGGAACTTCGTCAAATCCCCTTCTCAACCGTGCCTATTCGTGTCCTGCCTGTCGTTTGACTGCCGAGTGCCTACCGGAACTTCGTCAAATCCCCATTTGCCCCGTCCTGGGCATTACCACGAACCCCTTCTTCTTTGGCGACTTTTAAGCGTTCGCCTCGCTGTGGGAAGGAATCATCGCTTTTCGTACCCTCCTTTACTTTTGCTGTCGCCGTATCCCTACGGCACTTTGCCGACCCTGTCGGCTATCGTTTAGTTGTGCATTGGCGTTTCTCCAAGATTTTTGAAAGTTTCAAACATTTTTTGTTTGTTTCTTTCTTTTGTACCTTTATTATAGCAAATATTTTCCGTTTGTCAAGGGGTTTTTGAAAAAAATTTTGAAAATTTTTCTTTTTAATCGATAAAAAATCGCGGAAAGCCTTTATTTTCAAGGCTTTCCGCTGTCAAAATTTTTTTAATTTTACCGTTCGATAACCCTTGCAAAGCGGTGTAACAGCTCTTTATCGCTCAAAAGTACGCCACCACCAAGCACCGTCGCAAATTGCGGTTCTTCACAAATTCGAAAACGCATACCCAGCTTATTGCCGATATATTGGGGCACGTATTGCAATTTCATCGCGCCACCCGACAAATACACACCGCCACGGTTGACGGTTGCCGCCACTTCCGCGGGCAGGTTTTGCAACACCGCCGTCGCGTACTCTATTACCTTATCTATATATACGCGTATGCAATCGGTCAAATCGGACGCCGAAACGGACGCGGACGCAGGTTGACGCGTCAACGTCGAGCTCCCTTCCGCCACCACCGTCCCCAGCGCCGTTTCCGCCAGCGAGCCGATGTCGTTTTTAATGCGTTCCGCCGTCAAAGCGCCCACCAAAAGATTGTTCTTTTTCGACAACTTAGAAATGATGTTCGCGTCCATATTATTACCGCCGACGTTCATCGAGATGCCCGAAATCACGCCGTCCGCGCTAAGCACCGCCGTATTCG
Source organism: Candidatus Scatosoma sp. (assembly GCA_045660225.1). Classification (GTDB taxonomy): domain Bacteria; phylum Bacillota; class Clostridia; order Christensenellales; family Borkfalkiaceae; genus Scatosoma. The sequence continues at coordinate 14,382 of JAZRDK010000097.1, read as the reverse complement.
TTACGCCACCGCCAATATCCAAGCAAAACACCGGGTCGTTGTCGTGGAAGACCGCACCGCCACCCAACGCGCAAAGGTAGGGCTGTTCGACAAACCACACCTTTTTCAAACCGCACTCTTGTGCGAGATTCGCGTACGCCTCCACCGACTTTTCCGACGCACCGCAAGGCACGCTGAACAAAACGTGCGCTCTTTTCAACGCGCTCGGCTTAACGTCGATACGCGACAAAAACTCCTTCAACATCGCTTTCGCAAGCCCAGGATGCACGATTTCGCCTTCGTAAACGGGATAAATAATGCTGGTGTATTCCGCGGTTTTTCCGATAAGGCTTTTCGCTTCTTTGCCGATTGCGCGAATCCGTTCTTCGTCGCGCCCGACAACCGCAACGCACGACGGCTCTGCAAGCACGACACCGCTGTTTGTGTCCGCGCGGTAGATTTTCGTCAACGACGAGCCGAGGTCTATCGCCAGTTTTACCATTTTTATCCCTCCTTTTTTCTTATTTCATCAAATACCTGCCCCCGTCCTTTCAAAAAACGAGCCAGGCAGGTATGCGTTTAGCGTATTTTCGAAATCATTTCCCGTAGCAACTCTACGGGCAAGCCGACGACGTTAGAATAACTCCCTTTGATTTCCTTGACCAAACCGCCGTCCTGAATCCCGTACGCGCCTGCTTTATCCATCGGCGACCCGCCCTTGACGTATTCGTCGATAAACGTTTCGCTTAAGCTTTCAAATACGACTTCCGTACGGCACACGTCCGTCAAAACGCAACTTTTGCCCTCCTTAGGATAGACGATGCAAACGCCCGTGTACACGTCGTGCGTCCGCCCCGACAGCGCACGGAGCATTGCCTTGGCGTCTTCTTCCGATTTCGGTTTTCCTAAAACCTTGTCGTCAAGCGCAACCACCGTATCCGAGCCGAGCACGCATTTGCCTTCTCCGCATCGAAGTGCAACTTCTTCCGCCTTTTGACGCGCAAGCCCTTGCACCAAATCGGCAGGCGTGGAAAACCCGTCCGCCTTTTCGTCGCCCTGCGCCGGGATGATGGTAAACGTTGGTATAATTTGCCCTAAAAGTTCTTTGCGCCTGGGCGAAGCGCTTGCTAAAATCCAGTCCATAGAAAATAAAACGAACCGCTCTTTCGCTTTTTCGAAAGAGCGGTTTCAAGCGAAATTATAAGATTTCCAAATTTTTTCTAAACGCCTTCTTAAATTCGGGGTTTGCCATTTCCGCGTCGCGGATTTCCAGCGCGGCGTCGCCCGTAACAATCGTTTTCATAATCACGGAATCGCCAAGCACGTCGCAGTTAAGCCCGGTTACAAGCCCACAATGCGACCTATCCAAGCTTTCCGCAATACGAAGGAGCACGCCAAGTTTCTTCACGGCGTCAAGGTCTTCTTCCAAGACGATGTCTTTATATTTTTGCCACTCGCTTAAAGGCACGTCTTCATGATTGTGGCAACCTGCAACAAACGCCGCCAAAACGATTTCTCTATGCGTCGCGCCGTAAATACACGAGTTAAGTATCGTATAACAACTGTGCTTTGCGTGGTGGAAATATTGCGTACGCATACCGCAGTCGTGCAAGCTTGCCGCAATTTTCAAAACCTTCAAGTACTGACGCGAGAATTTGTGCAACACGCGGAGCTGTTTGAACAGCTGAATCGCCAACTGAACGACGTGTTCTACGTGTTTAGGGTCGTTGCCGTAGTATTTGACAAATCTATCCAGCGAATAGGAAAGCACGTCGGAAATAGGCTTTTCCTGCGTCAAAGGAAGCGCCTGGTTAAACATAAGCCCTTCTCTAAGACCGCAACCACCGATGGTAAACGTTTCCACGTTCATATAATTGACAAACGCCTTAACGATGGCAAGCGCCGCCGGCATAATGTCCGCGCGCGAAGGGGTCAAACCCTTAATCTTCTTGCGTTTGTCTACGTCAAGCGCCTTCAACATATCGTAAATGCCCGTGAAATCTTCCGTCGCCATTTTATAGTTGTGCGCCGTATGCACGGGGTATTTTCTAACCAGTTTACTGATTTTGAACAGATTTCTAAACGAACCGCCAACGCCAATCATCTGCGTTTCGGGGTCAATATCCTGCAACCAGGGCAACTTCTTCAATTCTTCCGTGAAGAATTCTTCGACGTGTTGCGCCGCTTTTTCGGGCGTTTCGTCGCCTGCGAACAAGTCCGTCATCGTCACCGCGCCAAACGGCAGGGACGCATACCCCAAAATGTTTCTTCTGTTGTAATAGATAATCTTCGTGCTGCCGCCACCGATTTCCAAAATCAAGCCCTTGGGAATATCCATCGAGTTGATAACGCCACGATAGACAAGCAACGCCTCTTCTTCTTCGCTGAGTACGCGAATCGAGATGTTGCAACTTACCTGAATTTCATCCAAGAACGAGCGTTGGTTTTTCGCCCTTCTTACCGCCGCCGTACCAACCGCAATAATCCTGTCTACGCCCTGCGCGTCGCAAAGCTTTTTGAACATTTTCAACGTCTTAATCGTTTCTGCAATTCTTTGGGGTTTCAAAAACCCGTCTCTGTCCATATCTTGACCCAATCTGACGCTTTCTTTCAATTCGTCCACCACCATAAAATGGCCGTCGGCAAACATATCCACGATTAAAAGTCGCGCCGTATTCGAACCCAAGTCAATAATACCGATTTTTTCCACTTTTACTACCTCTTTTCCTTCTTCCGCAAACATTTTTGCGCGTATATTCCGTATTTCGTCCTTTTAGGACGCCGACGAAACGGGGTGTTTGTTTATTTTCTTTTTCAACCCGTGCCGTCCCACATTAATTTTTCCCATAGTTTACCACATAACGCGCGATTTGTAAATACCCTTTTCAAAAATTATTGCCCTTTCGTGTGATTTTTTTTCAATTTGGACAAAATCCGTCCCTTTTTTCGTGCATTTTTTAACACTTTCGCCCACAAAAAGAAAGGACGGGCAACGCGCCCACCCTTTTTATTCGTATTTTCCTTTCTTTATGCTTTGCATAAAAACGCACGCAACGTTGCAAAGTTTTCAAACGTGAATTTTGGGTTTGCGTCCTTGAATTCCGCTTCGCTTTCCGCGTATCCCACTTTCAGCATCGCGCAATCCACCCCGTTTGCGTCCGCGCCTTCCTTGTCGTGCTTTCTATCCCCCACCATAAGACACTCTTTCTTGCTTGCACCAAGCCGTTTCATCGCTTCTTCAATGACGGACGCTTTCGTCGGCAAACTGCCGTCCAGCCCTGCGCCAACGACGACGGAAAGATACTTATCAAACCCCCAACGCGCGACGATTTGTTGGGCAAAACCTTGTGGTTTTGACGTCGCCAACGCCAAAACGTACCCCTTTTCTTTGAGCGCCTGCAACGTTTCCAGCGCGCCTTCCACGGGTCTGTTTTGATGCACCCCTGTCTTGGCGTATTCTTCCCTGTAAACGGCGGTTGCGCGTACGGCGTCCGCTTCGCTCATTTCAAAATAATGCGAAAAGGAATATACAAGCGTCGGCCCGATGCAACGGCTCAATCTATCCATCGTGCAAAGTTCTTGCTTGCCCATTACCTTCAGCGTATGCGCAATACACGCAAAAATACCTTCGTGCGAATAAATCAGCGTGCCGTCCAAATCAAACAAAAGATAGCGATAGTTTTGCATATGACACCTCGACGGGTATTCTACCAAATTTTCCCAGCGTTGTCAATCTTTTTTCAACGCGCCGTAAGCAGTTGCAAAGGACAGCCCCACCAAAAACGCGCCGAACGCCTTTCTTAACACGACGGACGACGTCCACGACGCCGTAAGCGCGCCCAAAACCGAGCTTATAAGCGCAGGCACGACGCCCCACAAAAGCCCTTTCGTTTCCACCAGCCCGTTTTTCGCGTGCGTTTTAAGCGCCAACAAGCTCATCGGCAAAAACGCGAACAAATTGGCGCTTTGTGCCAACTTTTGTTCCACCCCGCCAAGCAACACCAAAAGCGGAATCGTTACCGTACCGCCACCCATCCCCATACCTGCAGGAATACCGCCTAAAAAACCTAATATTGCATACAAATAAAACGACATAAGTACCCACCGTGTACGCGTTTTTTTCAATTCAACGCGTACCTGCCCCACGTCCTAACGGAAAAAGAACAGCGAAACGCCTGCCACCGCCTGCAACACGGAAAAGACGAGCGCCACCGTTTTTTCGGGCAGTTTTTTCAGCAAAACCGCGCCCAAAAAACCGCCTGCCGTTACCCCGACAGCCGTTGGAATTAAGACGGAAACGTCGTATAATCCGCGCCACAAATAGACGATAAACGAACAAATGGACACGGGCAAAATAAACAAAATCGCCGTCGCGTGCGCGCGTTTTGGGTCTAACCCACTTTTTTGCAAAGCGGGTACGGCAATCATACCGCCACCGCCACCAAACAAACTGTTGGCAAGTCCCACCGCCGTCCCAGCCAACGCGCGCTTGCCATTTTCTACCGTTTTCTCCGTTGCCACCGCCCCTTTTCACTCTCCTTTACGCGCTTATACAATATATATTGCGTATTTTTTTCTAAAATATCAAACTTTTTCTTCGTTAAGGCGTCGTAAACGCTTGCCAACAAGGCGAATTTGTATTAAAATAATAGGGTATAGGAAGTGAAGGTTAAAAGGTTTCGCCTTTTGCCCGAAACGTCCCTACGAAATGATTCAAGAAAAACAAAAAACCAAGGTGGTTATATGAGAAAAAGTAATGAAACCCGCAAGAAGAGATTTCTTGCACTCTGCTTATCGGCAATGATGATGGCGTCCGTAGGTGCGCTGGCTGCTTGCTCGGAAGAAGAAACGGATTCTTCACAGTCCTCTTCTTCGCCCGCCGCAACGTCGGAAGTCATTGACAACGGCATTATCAAAAACGCCGGCTTTGAAACGGCAAGCGAAAGCAAGCTGACCCCCATTACGACGTCCGTAACGGGTTGGACGCGTTCGGTAAACTCCACGTCGTCGGGTACGGCGCTCGCTTCGAAAGCGGCAAGCGGTATCCTTGACTTGGACGTAGACGCGTGGGAAACGCTCACGGCTTCCAAGCTCGAAACGCTGGGTCTTGATTTGACGAAAGCGGACGAAGCAACGGTTAAAAACGCTTGGAAGGATTTGACCGTCCGCGATAAGCTTGCGTATTACGAAATTTGGGAAAAAGCCAACAAAGACAAGGACATCAAAAAAGACCTTTCTTTCTATGAAGACTTCAACGTCAAATCGGCGGACATCCCTGAAATCGACTGGTTCTCCACCCACTACGCAAACGACGATACGGAAAATAAAGACAATACGAAAGTCTTGATGCTCCACAACCAGTACCCTGAAACGGGCTCTTCTTCGACCTACAAGGCGCTTGGTACGGCACAGAAATTCACGTCTTCTTCGACGGTAACCGTCCCTGCAGGCACGTCCGTACAGTTCTCCGTTTGGGTAAAGACGTTGGATTTGCAAACGTCGGCGACGGACGGCTCGATTCAAACGGCGGTAGACAGAGGCGCTTACATCAGCTTGACCCCTTCTATCGGTGGCACGACGGCGGAAGAATATCGCGTAGAAAACATCAACACGGAATTGATGGACAAGTCGACTTTGTCTAACGGTTGGAAACAGTACTCCTTCTACTTGAAAGGTTCGTCCTACTCCAACACCACCTTCTCGCTTGTATTAGGTCTTGGCCAAGGTGGCGGTACGGACAGATACGAATACGTCAACGGCTACGCTTTCTTCGACGATATCGAGTGCAAGGTAATTGAAAACAACGCCTTCGAAAGCGCCGTTAAAACGGAAACGGACGGGGGCGCAATCGGCGCGTTTGAAACGGAAAAGGGCAACAAGGTATTCGACGTAGCAAAAGGCGACAACGTAGCAAAAGATGCGTTTGCCATTGATTTCTACGGCGACTTCACCGCAAACGCAAACGTGTTAAGTAGCGTTACCACCACCGCAACGGCAACGGAAACGGCAGACGGTATGGTTACGTCCCTTGCAACGCAAAACCCTGCGAAATGGCTTTCGGGCGGTTTCGACGGCACGAACGACGTAAAGACGACGTTTGCCGACCTTACAGCTTTGAAAACGGCGGCGGAAACGGCAAACAACCCCTACCTTACCAAGGTTTACGCAGACCACTTTGAAGGCAACGCGTACCTGAGCGCGATTAACGACGCAAACGCAACCAACGTAGACAAACAAATCCTTCTTTTGTTGAGTGCAAACGGCGTTGCGTACACCGCGGAATCCGCTTACGAATTCAAGTTCAGCGCCGACGTAGAATATATGGCGATTTCCTTCTTCGTCAAGACGTCGGACTTGAACGGTTATACGGGCGCAGGCATCACGCTTGTAGACGGCAACAACAAAACGTCCTTCACGGCGCTGGATACGACTTCCGTAATCCCCGTTGAAACGGACACCAACGAAGACTTGTACGCAGGTTGGCAACAATGTTTCTTCTTCGTAAGAAACGCTTCTGAAAACAAAGACGCATCCTTCAAGCTCGTATTCAACTTCGGCCACACGGCGATTGAAGAATCGAACTCTAAAGACAGCTACCACGCAGGTTTCGCTGCGTTTACCAACTTCCAAGTCCTTGAACTTGACAAAGCTGGTTATGACCGCGCGGCAAGCGGTACGTACTCGAAAGTCGTATCCGTAAAGGCAGGCAACGAAGACAACGACGCGTCGGGTGCAGGTTTCGACACCGAGGCAAGCGTTCCTTCCAGCGCCATTAAAGAAGGTCTTGCAAACGCACAAAACTTCAAAGGCGTTTACGCGGACAGCCAGTACGTCAACCCCAACGGCACGACGACGGTTGTAAATACGCACGAAAACGCAGGGCTTTTAAGCAAAGAATATTTCACCGCTGACGACGGCTACTACGCAACGGCAACGGGCGCTTGGATGAGCGGTATTAAAGCAATTGCAAGCAAGAACACGGCAGTCGACGTCAACGACGCTTCCGCCGTTTGGAACGAAGTTTTCGGCAAAGGCACGACCCAACCCTACGTGATTTGGAACGACACGGCAAACGCAAACAAGGCGTACGGCTTAATCGGTAAATCCACGCAAATCGCCGCAAACACTTGCACCCCCATCTCCCTTCGCGTGAAGGTAGGCAACACGACGGACGGTGTAAACGCAGTTGCAAACGTTTACCTTGTGAACACGGACGACGATTCTTATCAGTCGAACTTGTCCATCGGCACGAAGACGATTTTCTGGTATGACGACGACGGCAACCTTTGCACGGGCGACCCTAATGAAAAGGCGACGAAGATTGCGTTCAGATTGCAATCGAACGGTCTTTACAAAGCAAACAAGAACTGGGAAGGTTACGCTAAACTTCAAAACAAGGACGCGTACTACGCAAACCTTGGCGCGTATGAAAAAGACGGCGAACAAAACCTTATCGTTGCTAACAGCGGTGCGTCGCACGATTACAGCGACTACTGGAACAACGAAGGCGTAGACGGCATCGCGTACTACTATAAAGACGGTAAATACTACGCAGACCGCGACACGACGATTGAAGTGCTTGACGTTGCGTCGACCACCCTTCCTGCCCGCTATCAAGCGCAATCCAACCGCGAGTTGGTGGCTACGGTAGAAAACACCAACGGCGCTTGGAAGACGATTACCTTCTATATCCAAACGGGCGAGCTTGCGAAGAATTATCGCCTTGAAGTTTGGAGTGGCGTAAGAAACGGCGAGGGCAACGCGGAAAATTCGTACGTTTTCGTGGACCAAAACAACCCTTCGACGGACGACGTTTCCACGACGTTCACCAACTTGATTGCTGAATACAAAGACGTAGACGGCGTAGACAAGTTTGAAAGCATCTTCTCTTACTTTGACACCGACAACTATTTGAGATACAATGCAAACCTTGACGAAAAAGGTTACGGCAACCTGTACAAAGACAATTACGTCGCAAGCGAACAGGTCAGCGGTGTTGCTTATCTTAAATACGACGACGCGGACGAACTTATCGTCCTTGCGGACTACTCCTACTCTGAAAAGACGGTTACGGCAAGCGAACCCGACCTTGACACCGATGACGATTCGTCTTCCGACGCAACTGCGGAAGAAACCAACGTATGGTTGCTTGCAAGCTCTCTTGCAATCGCTGCAATCCTTATCTTCGTAGTCATCAGCTTGGCAGTCCGTAAGATTATCAAAAACTCGCGTAAAAAGCGTGGCATTAGATAATCGCAGGCGTTAAACCACAACGAAAAACCCACGCAAGTTTGCGTGGGTTTTCTTTTGCTTTGCGTATGAAAAGCCCCGTGCGTTTTGCACGGGGCTTTTATCCTTATTCGCTGTCCTTTTCTTGGAAATGGTCGTAGTACAGTTGGTTGACTGCCTTGCGTCCAATCTCTGCAATTTCGTCACGTTTCATGCCTTGCTTTGCATATTCTTGCAAATACAACGGCTTGCCTACGACGATTTTGTTTTTCTTTTGACTGTAATACATCGGGAACACAGGCAAGTCCACGCCCGTCTTCTTATAATATTGTTCGGAAAGCATAACAAAGCCCGAGAAGAAGTGTTGCATTTCTTCAAAATAGCCTTGATTAGAGTCTTCGGGATACATCGACACCGCAAAACCTGCGTCCAAACATTGCATACTGTATTGCAAAGTCTTTCTAAAGCGCGCGTCGGGATAGGAAGGCAACACCTTCATACCCTTGTACGTCCACTTCGAGAAAAACGCTTCAAACCCAGCCTTGAAAGTTGCTTTGCCTTTCTTCATACCGTTCTTTTGGATATACAAAACGTCGCGTAAGTATCTAAAACGCATACCGTACGTACCCAGCATTTGATACGCACCCCACGTCGCATGCTTAACCGGCAAGCACAGCTCGTACACCATCGGCCCTCTTTTGTTGTGATGGTTGGAAATGATGATGCACTTTTGAGGAAATTTCTCGTCTAAAAACTCGATTGTTTTGACGTGGAAGAAAATCTTGAAAATGCGCCCGAATACCGCCCAAACAGGTTGGCGTTTTTTGGGGACTTTCCACTTAATCGGTTTTTCCTTCGTCTTGTCCGCCATATTATTCTCCTTTCTTTGCATCGTGCGTTACTTCTTTACCATAGAAGTACACACCGAGCGTTCCCGGGCCCGTCGCCGCCGACATAACGGGGTTCATAGCCGCAACGTGGATTTGTTCTTCCTTTAAGGCCAACTTTTCCATCAACGCATTTTTCACCGTCAACGCTTCGTCTTCGTCGTCCGCGTGGCGGATAAATACGTCCGCGCACTCTTCGCCCGTATAGTTTTCTACGGCGCGTTCTACGATACGCGCAAGCGACGCCGCGCGTCCCTTCACTTTTTCCACCGCCGCGTTGTTGCCGTGGATGTCGGAAATCAAAATCGGTTTAATATTCAAAAGACCGCCGAAAAACGCGCTGGACGCGGACACTCTACCCGCTCGCTTTAAGTACGTCAGTTTTTCTACCGTACCAAGCTGGTGCGTGAATTTCTTGTGTTCTTCTACCCATTGCGCCGTTTCTTCTATCGATTTGCCTTCTGCGCGCAGTTCAGACGCACGAATACAAAGAATAGACAACGCACCGCTACAACGCGTCGAGTTGATGGCAATTACCTTTCTTTCGGGGTATTTCTTCATCAATTCTTCGCCCGTGCGACGGCATACGTTTACGCCTGCGGACAACGCTTCGGCACAGCAAATCGCCAAAACGTCGTATCCGTCTTTCATATAATTTTCAAATTTTTCATGGCACTCCGTCGCCAAAATTTGCGACGTCGTAATGCGGTTTCCTTCGCGCATATAATCGAAAAATTCTTTTGCATCCAAACTCTGCCAGTCAATGTCGGCAAGTTTTTCCGTTTCGCCCATAAACACGCGGTTCGGCAAATAGTCTACGCCGTACTTTTCGCGCCAGCTTGCGTCCAAGTCACAGCTCGAATCACTGATAATTACAAATTTATTCATCCTTTTCTCCTAAAATGTAATATATTTTTATTACTTTTTTCATTATACAATAAATCCCACCATTTGTCAATCTTTCCACCGAAAAAAATATTGCGCACCCCCGTCAAGCCCTTATTTTTTTCAAAAACCTGCGTTTTAAGCACAAAAACGCCTAAAATTAGGCGTTTTTTCGTGATTTTTTATGCTTGTCGCAACTACTTATAGCGCTTCTATTTCGTACTCGCTTCCGCTAGATTACGGAATTGAAACAGCATAACTCAAAATACTCTTAATAAATTATGGGGTCGAATTCCTATTTCCTATTTTTCTACTCTCGACTCCTTAAAAGCCCTTATTTTTATATTGTTCCCAAAACGGATAAAAATATCTTAAAGCAGCTCGTATAAAACCACCTGTTAAGTATGAGCTTTGTCGTCTACGCTCTAAGAAATTTAATAACTTAATTCTTGTTGCATTATTAGAACGAGAAATTTCAACTTCCAAACTTTTAAATTTGGCAACAATCTGTTCATTGATTTGATGGACACCCAAAAAATCGCATAAATACTGTATCGCATTTACATATGATTGTGCTTTCCCCGAATCAATCCCTGGCGTTTTACAATAAGCATAAAAACTCTTTAATAAGTACTGCAAATTGATGGTCACCAATGTAATTGGCAGTGAACAAGACACTTGTGCTGTCTCTCCACATACATTACATGTTTCTTCATTTTCTTCAATCATATTCAATTGACAAATAGGGCAAAGCTTATATCCCATAGGCGGCTCCTCCTTTATTGTTTCTAAAAATTCATCTCTATATGAAAATAGCGTATTCTTTATATTTCCACTTACGCAGACATTATCCCCTGATAGAACAAAGAATAACCCATGCGAATTTCCTTTCTCTGTGCACATAGAAGCAAAATTGCCGTCAAAGCTCCTTGCGGTGTTGTCGGGATTATTTTTTAAGAACATCTCGCGCATTGCATTACGGCTTGCTACACCGTTTGATTCACACAAGAAGAATGCTTTAACAATTTGTGCACCGATTTGTCCTTTTCGGCTCGTTGCCCAGACGGGTATCTTTGCAAGCGCCTTAGATTTGTTTTCGTCTACGTCTTTATAGTCAGCAACGAAATCCGACTCTAAAGGTTTTTCACAAGGTTCAGCGCCATATTCCTTTAAAAGTTTTGCGGCGTACTCTTTTACAAGCGACTCAAAAACTTCGTTCTTATCTTTATCCGAGAAACAAAGAGCAAGGTCAAAGGCTTGTTTGGTCTTTTTTGATACAATGAACGTGATTTCTGCGGTTTCCATTTTAGCCCCCAATTTTTATTTGCTATCTAAGCTTAGCACAGTCATTATAACACTATATCAAATAATTGTCAAGAGATTTTCTGTAGATTTTCTTGAAAAATATCTATATTGTCTTGTTTTTTGCAGAATATCTAATATTTAAGTCTGCAATTTTTCAAAAATCTGAATTTTTACCCGAAACACGATAAGATTTCTTATGGTGTTTACGGATACCACTAATACAACAGGGAAAACGGGGATAAAAAGCAAAACACACTTCCATACCCCTGTAAATTCAAAGTGGTGGAAGTGTGCTTGGTTGGAGCAGGACGAGCTGCCCGTAAAGAAAAGCGTTGATAACGCTTTTTAGGGGCGAGATGAGCGCGGACATATGCCCCGTCCGCGCGGTGACCGAGCGCAAAGCAATCCGCACTTTGCGCGAGAAACGAGAGTCGCTCCTTTGGCGGCGCGCCCCGCCCCGACGTTATCAACCGTTTTTTATACGCAAAATTCCCCCTTGGAGTTCGACTCTCCCTTATTATCTATGCCAAAACAAAAAGTAGGACGCACAAGACGTCCTACTTTTTGTTTTGGAGCAGTTTTTGTTTTATTATCCGAACTTTTGTACTCGTCAATCGACACCGTTGTCGTGCTATCCTTATAGTTAAAAATAATCGTTATCTTATCGTCGTACAGATACACCGCATTGATAAATCCGTCAATCAAACGTTGTCTGCCTTCCTGCGTATCAATATCCAACGTTTTGAATTTCTCTATCCCAAAACGGATTTGTTCTTGGGTTAAGAACGGACGTTTGATTTGCTCTTGTAAAATCGCCGTTTCAATATCTTTCTTTGCTTTTTCGAGCGAAGATAAGCGTTCATTGATTGCTTCCGAAAACGCACCCTGTTCGATTGCGGAAAGGATATTTGTAATTTTCTTTTCCACGTCAGCAAGCTGTTCTTTGAGATAAGGCAAACGGGGATTTTCTTCCGCTTGCAATTCGTAAATTCTATCCGTCAAAACATCCAACAAAGCATCGTCGTTTAAGACCTTTAACGCCTTTTCAACGCATACCTGCTCTATCCATTCTTTGCGAACAGGCTTTTTATCGCACGATTTCTTGCGCTTTGCCGTGATGCATTTATAATAGCGATATACGTTCTTTTGACAACTTCTACCGCTTTCGCCAACCATATACGCCCCGCATTTCCCACAAAAGAGTTTTGTTGTCAACAAATAATCGTCTTCCGCTTTATGCCTTGCGGGAGCTTTTTTATTTTTAACGAGCCGTTCTTGCACTCGTTGAAATAATTCTTGTGAAATGATAGCGGGGATTCCGTCGGAAATCACGATATCGCGGTATTTGTACTCGCCTATGTACTTGCGGTTGGAGAGCATATACTGTATAACGTTGACGCGCATCGGCTTGCCTTTCTGCGTGCAAATATTCTTTGCTTTCAGCCAATCCACAATTTCTTGCATTCGTTTGCCGTCCGCATACATTGTGAAAATATCTTGCACGATAGGGGCTGTTTTGGGGTCTATTTGCAGCTTTCTATCTTCATCGACGAAATACCCAAACGGACTTTGCCCACCGTTCATTTTGCCCTTTAACGCGTTCTCCGTCATTCCGCGAAGTATCTTTTCGGACAGCTCGGCGGAGTAGTATTCTGCCATACCTTCTAAAACCGATTCCAAAAGAATACCTTCCGAACCTTCGGCAATGGATTCTTTCGCGGAAACGACTTTCACGCCATTTTTCTTTAAGAGATTTTTATAATGCGCGGAATCGTAGCGGTTGCGTGCAAAACGGTCCAGCTTCCATACGATAATCATATCGAAGCAATGCTTATAACTGTCCTTAATCATTTTTTGGAATTCGGGACGATTATCCGTTTTTGCCGAGAACGCACGGTCAATATAATTCCCGACAACCGTAACGCCAGTAGAGTTGGCGAACTCCATACATTCGCGGAGTTGCCCTTCAATACTTTCTTCGCGTTGGTTATCCGAACTATACCGTGCGTAAATTACCGCATTCATTGTTTTACTCCTTGTCTAATTTTTACTTGTTGAAGATTTATAAAAAAGCTTGTCCTTTAAAATTGCTTTTATAGGTTTAGGGACTCTTGGCGCCATATCTATGGCACGTTCTATAACATTACGTGGTTTTAATCTTTTTCGGTTGGCTGCTTGAATTGCTTTATACCCTTCAACCTCGCTTTTACAAGCCGTTAATAAACGTTGCATAAACCTATCAAAACTATCAATATAGCCTTTTTCAATCCCATAATTTACATCCAAATATGTATAATTACGAAAATCTAATTTGCTATAATAGTCATCTATCAGTTTGTTTTGTAAAATGATTAATTCGATCTCACCACTATAAGACCAACCCTTCAGTTTATTGGACAACGATTCGCAAAATTCTATAAAGCACTTATCACTGTACAACCATTTCTCATTATTAATACCTTTTACTTGTTGAATGTCATCATAATAATCAAAAAAATCTCTGCTATATCCTATTGGATAAATAGAGCAATATTTACCCGACAAATGATGAAAGTAATTAAATTTATCTATGATTCTTTTAGCTCCTTTATCCGAAGGCTTTACCAAAAGAAAGATGATTACATGTCTATCCTTAATTTCGCTTTCTTGAACTTCAATGCCCATAAAATTATTGATAGGGTACATATTTATCTCCTGTGCATTTTTTAAAATCTAACAGCATCAATCAAATTGAACTTCTTCTTCTGCATACTGATATACATCGATAAGATTATTAACATCTATTTCATTTACAGCCCAATTACGCATCCAACAAAGTTTGATAAAATCGCCAATTCTATTAAGCCCATTCATTTCTTTGAGTGTTATTACTACCCCAAACGGCATAGGTGCGCCTCGCTTAGATTGCAATCTCTCTTTTGTTTTTATACTTAAACCCCAGTTGTTTGCCGTGAATTTTTCACGAGGACGGGAACGAGGCTTAATTGTATCTGCAATATGTTTAATATTGTCCCATTTTCGATAGAAAGCTCTTGCGTTTTCTTCAGTTATTGAAACACTTCCATCGTCACCTTGCTTATTATTATCTAACGATACA
>JAZRDK010000096.1:0-3769 GCA_045660225.1 Candidatus Scatosoma sp. | reverse complement strand
GGTAGAGCAACGGACTGTTAATCCGTGTGTCGTCAGTTCGAGCCTGACAGGGGCAGCCACAAACCCATCGACCAAAAGTCGGTGGGTTTTTGCTATGTCCTGTCAACCGTCCACTGACGAACGATTTGTAATCAAATCGCGTGTCGTCACTGACGCTCGCAATTTCAACGCGTACCTGGGTGGGGTATAATAAATCAAAACTAAAAAACAAGCCATCGATTTTTTAGAACGATGGCTTGTTTTTTGCTGTCTAAATGGTATTCAACGCGTACCTGGTATGCTCATTTCAAAAAAACAGACGGCATTGTCTACTTGCAATGCCGTCTGTTTTTATGCCTAAAAAGTAAAAAACGCGGACACCGTGTCCGCGTTGAATTGTTTTTTACTTGTTGGACGGGTTCCTATTCCATACGTCCTGCGGTTTTTTGCCGTAGAAGGATTTGAACGAACGGTAGAACGCCGTATACGTTGTAAACCCAACCGAACGGCTGACTTCGCCAGGTGAAACCCCAGACGCCAAGAGAGCGTGCGCCGCTTGCATACGTTTTTGCGTCAAATACGCCTTAGGCGTGAGTTGCATCTTCTTGCCGAAGATTTCGTACAAGTAGGAGGGGCTTATGAACAGCGCGTCGGAAATTTCCTGTATATTTTGAATCGTTTCCCATTTATCGTCGATGTACGAAAACGCTTGTCTAAAGAGCGTTTCCGCAGGGTCGAGCGCGTCCGTCGACGACAGTTTTTGCATCAAGCAAAGATAGACAAGTTCTTCGACCATATTTTCGGCGAGTATAGAAAAATCCGCAATCGGTAACCGTTTTGCATATTCTTCATAACGTTTGTAGAAGGGCACGACGTCGCGTTGTAAGTCCAAATTGACGATACGCGTAGCGTTGTCAAACGTCTTTGCGAGTAGAAGTTTTAGACGTTCGTTTGCGCGGAAATTGATAACGATACGTTCGTAAGTTGCGTTGCTGAGAATTTTGTTATAGTTGTAGCTCGTGCTATCGAAAAAGGAAACGTCGCCCGGTTGCAAAGTGTGGGTGTAATCCCTGCCGATGGATTGACACTCGCCTGAAATAAAGATATAAAGTTTTTCATTGTTGGGTGTGTGTGGGTGCAAAAGATAGGTTATTGGGTCCAACGAAAGGGGTGAACGAGAACAGGAGCGTGAATAGGATACTGTATTAGATGGCACGACAACTCGTGTGTTATCAGTAAACAGTGAATCGGTTTTCGTTGTCATCATACACTCCTTTTTGTCTTACTTTTTTTGAAAATAAAGACGGCGCATTTATGCATTATGTACAAAAACGGCTTGAACTTGTAAGCTATTATAACAAGTTTGTGCAAAAAATCAATACTCAAATTAAGATGGCGTAAAAATGGCAATAAAACGGCTTTAAGAGTGGAAAAAACGCAATAGCAAACGTAAACACCGTAAAAAATGCAAACGCTTGTGGAAAAAATGAAATTGACACTAAAAAAAGGCAATGTTAAAATAAATAATGTATCAACACGAGTGCGCTACGCATATACGTGCGAGAAAAAGGCAAAAAATTGGCAGGAGAAATGCGAAATGAAAAAAATGATAAATGCAATACTGGCGTTGATTGTGGCAGTCGTTTTTACGGCTTGTATTGCTCCTAATGCCGACGGTGAGCAATCGAGTAGCTCTTCTAAAAACTCGGCACAGGTGAGCTCGGTGGAGAAAAGTTCTGTTGAAATGGTTTCGTCCACCGAAAGCGAAAGTCAATCGACTGAGTCAAGTGAAGACGAAAGCACGGAGCAAAGTAGCGAATCCACCGAAAGCGAAAGTCAATCGACTGGGTCAAGCGAAGACGCAAGCACGGAGCAAAGTAGCGACTCCGTGGAAAGCGATTACGACTGGGGTGGAATTGAATTCCCCCGTCCGCAGTAACGTAGGCGCAGGAAGGCACGGTATCTCAGCCGTGCGGTAAAAAACAGAAATCAAGCCCCTTAGGGGGAAAGATAAAAAGGAGACACTCATATGGAAGTAACCTTAAGGCAGGGGAAAAACAGTTATGAAACCCCAACGTTGGAAGTCATTGCACTCAGCGCAGACGTCGTTAGGACGTCGGTGGGCGTTGAGGCAAATCCTGACTGGGAATAAGGCAGAAGGAGGAGCAGGAAATGAAGAGCATGTTGAAAAAACTCGTTATCTCGTTCGCAACCGCAATTTGCACGGTGTGCGCTTTTGCGGGCGCTCTCGTCAGTTTTAACGACGACAAAGCCGTCGTAAGCGCAGAAACGACGATTGCCGCGAAAGATTTTTGGGTAAGCGGTTCGGACATCCGACTTGTTAACGACGCAGACGGCGCAGGTCTCCGTTTTCATACGCACCTTGCGTCGGAGTATTACGCGTCCGTAACCGAATCGGGTACGTTGCTTATCCCCGAACATCTTTACGACGGCGAATTGACGCTGGAAGATATGAACAACGCTTCGTCGTTGCGCCCTGTAAAAGCGGTGACGACGGGCACGTGGCAAGCGGTTACGTTGGACGGCGAAGACTTTATGAAATCGACGGCGTACATATACAACCTTCCTGCAAAGGGTTTTGGTTGGCGTATGGTTACGCGTTCTTACGTCAAGCTTGCGGATGGAACGATTGCGTATTCGCCGGAAGCGCGCGCATCCATTTCGGACGTTGCAAGCGCGATTTTGGACGATGCCAACGCGAGCGCTCACTTGAAATTCCAGGCAGAACCTTTCGTCGTTAACACGGTAAACGTAACGATTGTCGACCTTTACGGCAACGAAACGACCAGCGCGGTTGCATACGGCAGTAAACTTGTCGTGCCAGAAAGCTGACAAATCCACACGGGCTCGGCGTTTGAAGTCAATTTCTACGACCAAAAAGACAAACAATGGGACGTAGAAAACGGCGAATTTACGCGTGACGTTACGTTGACTGCGAAGATGGAACAAAAAAGGCAAACCGAGAAAGTTGCAGACAGTATGTTGGCCAAAAACGGTAACACCAGCAAGTGGATTCAAACCGTTGTGAACAACGACCTTAACGGCGTAACTGCACCTGCGGGCTTTGCACAGGTAACCCGCCACGACGCAAAACAAGCGGACGTCGTAGGTGGCGATTCGCTTTGGAAGAGTGGGGCTTTGGGTGCAAACAATTTCAACGTGAATGTTGGGAAATATTCGGAAGTATTGTTTGCATTGAAATTGGTGGACGGCGCTTACCTTTGCAACATGAAAGGCTGGGGCAGTCTTTCTTCGGATAATTGGATTTACTTCCACTTGACGCAAACGAGCACCAACGTTTGGACGATTGACATCACCACCGAAGGCAAAGACCCTTGGCATTTTACAAATCAAAACGGTTTGCAGGTTGGCAACGATGCCGGCAACCGTCCTACAGGGTCGCTTTCTGCGATTTTGTACGATAATGCTGGTAACAGTACGGACGGCGCAGGCATAACCCTTTATGCAGTGTCTGGCAAAACGAACACGGTGTACTCCACCGAAATTATCGGTATTGAAAAGGCAGACCCTGAAAGCTATCCTGCGTATAATGCGGAAGTGGTTGTAAACAGTGCGCTCGGTACTTATATGGGTGGCGGAAACTACGTGGCAAACTCCGACGTAAGTGGCGTTGCAATCCCTACAGGCTTTACGAAACTTAGCCGTACGGATTCGACGGAAACGAACGTGGCGAAAGGTGCGCTTGATAATGTGACGTCCTTCAACGGGGCGGTGGCTTTGACGGGATATGACGAAGTTTGGTTTGCAT
>JAZRDK010000095.1:0-2677 GCA_045660225.1 Candidatus Scatosoma sp. | reverse complement strand
GATTTAATCGGCACGGAAATCGGCTCGGCGGCGAAAAACGTAATGGGCATCGTTGCGGGTGTTTTGGACGGTTGCGGTTACGACGCATTGAAAGGCTCGTTGATGACGCGTGGCGCAAGGGAAGTGGCAAGACTGATTAAGGCAATGGGCGGAAACGAGTTGTCTGCGTACGGTTTGGCGCACTTGGGCGATTACGAAGCGACGTTGTTTAGCAAATTCTCGCACAACAGGGCGTACGGCGAAATGTTGGTAAAGGACGAAAAGTTTGCTAAGCTTGCCGAAGGCGTGCCTACGGCGGCGGCGATGAAAGCACTTGGCGAAAAGTACGGTGTGGAATTGCCGATTACCAACGCGGTGTATGAAATTTGCTATGGCGAAAGCAACGAATCGTCGTTTGAACGTTGCAAAAAATTGCTGGCGAAAATGTTCTCTCGAGAAACGAAGTCTGAATTTTATTCCTAATAAAAACGAAAGCCCCCGTTCCAGGACAGGAACGGGGGCTTTTTTACGTTTACTCGACGGCGCATTTTTTGTGGCAAAGAAAATCTTTTCGGTGTATAAAAAGGCGATGGATTTCGTAAACTTAGGGTATGAAGGAAAGAATAAGGGTTATCCATGACGATTTTAAGACGCGCGACGAAAGAGAAAGTTTTGTGCCTGCGTTGGGTAAAAATCAAGAAAGGAAGGGGGCAGGGTTGCGTTGACGGGTAAAAATAGGGAAAATTACAATAAAAATTATATTGCGTACGTGCACTCGTTTGACCCACCTACGCCTCATTTCAAAAACTGTTTCCGCGCGTTTATCGTGGGCGGTTTGATTTGTTGCGTCGGACAATTTTTTCGTATCTTGTACGAAAACGCATTTTCGCTTGCTGGGGACGAGCTTGCCTCCGCCGTTAGCATTACGCTGATTTTTATAGGCACGTTGCTTACGGGGCTTGGCGTATACGACAGAATCGGACGGTATGCCGGCGCAGGCTCGATTGTGCCGATTACGGGTTTTGCCAACAGCGTTTCGTCGCCTGCCATCGAGTTTAAGACGGAAGGTTTAGTGTACGGGCTTGCCGCGAAAATGTTTATCGTGGCAGGGCCGATTATCGTGTACGGCGTGTTGGTTGGTACGGCAATCGGGATGATGTATTTATTGCTTTAAGGTGGGATTGTGAACACGATTTTCTTTGAAAATAAACCGAGAATTATCGGAACGGGCACGATTGCAGGCCCGAAAGAGTGCGTGGGCGTCGTTGGAAAATACGTCGACAAAGGCTTGTCGGACGATATGTTTGGCGAAAGCACGTACGAAAAAGCAGAGTGTAAAATGTTGTCCTTTGCCATCGGCAAAGCGATTGAAAATTCCGCGCTGACGGAAGGGGGAATCGACGCTTTGGTGTCGGGCGACTTGCTCAACCAAATCATTTCGGCAAGCTTTGCCGCGCGTGACTTCGATTTCCCGTTTTTAGGTGTGTACGGCGCGTGCTCGACGATGGCGGAGAGT
The DNA here is from genome assembly GCA_045660225.1 of Candidatus Scatosoma sp. Lineage (GTDB taxonomy): Bacteria > Bacillota > Clostridia > Christensenellales > Borkfalkiaceae > Scatosoma. The sequence continues at coordinate 1,182 of JAZRDK010000095.1, read as the reverse complement.
ATGGCGATGGCCGCCGCCTTTGTAAACGCCGGCTATCATAAGCGTATCGTTGCGGCGACGGGCAGTCATTTTGCATCCGCCGAGCGACAGTACCGTTATCCGTTGGAGCTTGGAAACACGCGTCCGCCACAATCGCAATGGACGGTAACGGGGGCAGGCGCGTGCGTCGTCGCGGACACGGGTGCTTGTAAAGGCGAAAAAACCAGTCCGTCGATTACGTCGGCGACGTTTGGCAGAGTGGTCGATTTTGGAATTACCGACGTGAATAATATGGGTTGCGCGATGGCGCCTGCGGCGTCGGATACGATACGAAGACACCTTGCCGACACCAACCGCGCTCCGTCCTATTACGATTTAATCGTTACGGGGGATTTGGGTGCGCTGGGCAGTCGTGTTTTGAAGGATTTAACGTGGGAAAAGGGTGTGGACATTGCCCAAAACCACGTCGACTGCGGTGAAATTATCTACAACGTCATTGAAGACGAATTTCAAGGCGGAAGTGGTGCAGGGTGTAGTGCGGTCGTGTTCAATTCGTATATTATGGACAAGCTGAGAAAGGGGACGATAAACAAGGTGCTGTTCGTTGCGACGGGCGCGTTGCTTTCCACCATTTCCAGCGGTCAAGGCGAAAGTATTCCGTGCATCGCGCACGCGGTTGCCGTGGAAAACGAAAAGGGGAAACGAGTATGTGGGAACAGTATTTAGGCGTTTTATGGGGATTTTTGAAGGCGTTTACCGTGGGCGGAGCGATTTGTTTAATCGCGCAGACGGTCATCAATTTTACCGATTTGACGGCAGGCAAAATTCTCGTTATGTTTATGTTGACGGGCGCGGTTTTGCAAGGTATTGGCGTGTATCAATATCTCGTTGAATTTGCAGGCGCAGGCGCAACCGTGCCTATCTCTGGGTTTGGGTATTTATTGGCAAACGGCGCGATTCGTGGTGCGGAGAAGGGGTTTTTCGGCGCGTTTACGGGCGCGCTTTCGGCGGCGAGCGCGGGTGTTTCCGCTGCGGTCATCTTCTCGTTTTTGATGGCGATGATTTTTAAGTCGAAAAGTAAAAGAAATTAAGCGGTTTGTCGCAAGAAAAAATCGGCAAACCATTGACGGACGGATAAAAACGTGGTATAATAACGTCATAACGAAGAAGGAGAAATACTATGGCGCTTATTCATATCAAATT
>JAZRDK010000094.1:0-3500 GCA_045660225.1 Candidatus Scatosoma sp. | reverse complement strand
AATTTTAATCTCCTTAAATTATATTTTTTTATTTTTTTTATCTTAATTTGTCTTTTCCGAGCGCGCTCAAACGAGCAAACCACTCGATATCTTCGCTCTGTCGAGCGATTACCTTGTGTGTAATGTACAGTTCTCTTTTTTCGGCTTCCGCTTTGCCTACCTGAATTGCGGCTTCTACCGCGGCGGCGCTACCTTCGACCTTGATTGCCATAACCAAAGGTACGCGCGCAGAATCACCTGCCGCAGGCTTATTTTTGTCGATTGCGACGACTTCGACGTCCGCCGCTTTTGCCATCGCGTCCGCAACCACAATCGACGTTGCGAAACCGAATACTTCAATCATACCAAGTGCCATTTGTTTTTCTCCCAAGCTTTGCGCTTGATTTTTTAATGTTTTGGATTAATTTATACTTAGCTCGTCGCAAAGTCGTAGATACAAGCAGTTCAAGCAGAAACGTGGCTTTGCGACAGGAGCGTACTTAAACGTACGTGACTGTGCAAAACGCAAGTTTCGACGATGAAATGCGAAGTATATACGTCTTTACTCGGTAAAGGCGTAGATGCGAGCAGTTCAAGGCGCGCGAGCATTTTCGAAAGGAGATGTACAAGTAGTACACGAGTGAGAAAAGCGGAGCGCAACGCCGAAATGCGACGCAGATACGGCTTTACTTGTTGACGAAACAGATTTTAATCCCCTTCTGCGCCACGTTCACTTCCATCGCTTCGTTTAATTGATTGAGCGGGAATTCGTGGGTGATGAGTTCTTTGATAGGGATGTTCATTTCACGCGCTTGACGCAAGAACGCCATCGTCGTAGGATAATCGTCCGCGCTGTAATCCCAAGAGCCAACGAGATTGATTTCCTTATTGCACATTGCAAAGTGGGGGTTTACGTTGTATTCGCCGTTGTTGACGAAGAAACCCATTTCACAAAGCCCACCGCCACGACGGATATATTCGTAAATATCCTTTGCCGCCGCAGGCGCACCCGTACACTGGAACGCGAAATCCGCGCCCACGCCGTTTGCAACGCCTTTTACAATCTTCACTCTTTCTTCCAAAGTGGGAACGTCTTTGAAGTTGATTACCGTTTTTGCCCCCAACTTTTTCGCCATTTCAAGACGCATCGGCGTACCGTCGATTGCGATGATATGGTTGATACCAGCGGCGCGCAACACGCTAATCATCACCAAGCCAACAGGGCCAAGACCTTGAATCAAAACCTTCGTATTGAAGTTCATAAGTCCCGTCGTGCACGCTCTCTTATACGCGTGTACGCATACGCAAGCAAGTTCAAGGAGCATTCTTTCCTTCAAATCCAAATCGTTAACCACGAAATAGGTCGAACCCTTGCCACGGATTAACAAATATTCCGCAAACCAACCCGTGAAGGGGTTAGCGTCGCTGTGGGGAATCAACCCGAACACGCCTTGCTTATCGCAAAGGTTGGTGTTTGCAGGGTGGTTACGGCAAACGTGACACTCGCCACAGCTGATAACGCTGGTAACCAGCTTATCGCCCACTTTGATAGGTTTGCCCGACGTATCCGCCTTAATATTTTTGCCAAGGTAAACGATTTCGCCCGTGCCTTCGTGGCCAAGCGTTACGGGAATAATCCCAAACGGGTCTACCTTCCACTCGTGTACGTCCGTACCGCATACGCCACAGCCTTCCACCTTGACCAAGATGTCGTCGTCGGTCAGCGCAGGAATCGGGTATTCTTTTACTTCGATTTTCTTTTGCGCCGTCAGCATAGCTACTTTTGCGGTTTTGGGGATTTTGCCTGCGCAAGACGATGCCTTGCACGAGCCCATTTCCCCAAGAATTTTACGGACGATGCTTTCTACTTGAGAAGATGTAATATCCATAATTTTCTTTCTCCTTAAATGATTCTAAACGATTCCGAAAGTACGCAACGACGGAATCTGGTGAAACTACGCGCGCTGGTCAAACCTTCGCCCGTAGGCCCTGCAATCGTGAAGGTCGTGTGTCCTTCGCCACCGAAACCGATGCCTGCATACGAAGGCGCGTTCTTTACGAAAATCGTCGTTTCTACCGCGCGTGCGAAACGCGTCAGATTGTCGATGTTCTTCGAGTGCATATGCGCGGTGTGTCTATTGCCGTGTTCCGCCTTCACCGCCAAGTCAATCGCTTGGTCGATGTTGTCCACGCGGACAATCGGCAAAATCGGCATCATCAATTCGTGTTGAACGAAGGGATGGTTGAAATCCGTTTCGCAAATGATACAACGAATATCCGCGCCCACTCTTACGCCGATTTTTTCCAAAAGCACGGCGGCGTCGCGACCTACGCAGTCACGGCTGACCGTCTTTTTCACGATGCCCGTTTTCGGGTTTTTCACGTCAACGAGTACGATGTCGGCAAGCTTTTGCGCTTGTTCCGCCGTAATCTTGTACGCGCCTGCGTTGAGCATCGATGCAATCAGCTCGTCCGCGATGTTTCTAAACGCGAACACTTCCTTTTCCGCGATACAAGGCAGGTTGTTGTCAAACGAGCAACCGTCGATGATGTCCTTGCCCGCCTTCTTCACGTCCGCGGTGTCGTCGACGATGACGGGCGGATTGCCCGCACCTGCGCCGATTGCCTTCTTACCGCTGGAAAGTACGCTTCTTACAACCCCAGGTCCGCCCGTACAAACGAGCAATCGGATGTTGGGGTGCTTGTACATAATTTGTGCCGTATCCAAAGTAGGTTTTACCACCGACGCCACCAAAACCTGCGGTCCGCCCGCCATGGCGCTTGCGCGGTTGATAAGGTCTACGGCATAATTTGAAGTTGCAATTGCGTTGGGGTGGGGGTTGAAAACAACGCCGTTTCCTGCCGCAATCATACCGATACTGTTACAAATGACCGTTTCCGAAGGGTTGGTGCTGGGGGTGATACTACCCACGACGCCAAAAGGCGCCATTTCCGTCAAAGTCATCCCCAAATCCCCGGTTTTTACCTGTGCAACGACGTCCGCCGTACCCGGCGTTTTATCCGCCACCAACAGGTGCTTAGCTACCTTATGCGCAACCCTGCCCATTTTCGTTTCCGAAACGCCGAGTTCCGCCATAATAGGCGCATCCTTTCTCGTCAATTCGCGAACGTTAGAAATGACTTTCTCGCGTTCTTCCAAAGACATTGCGCGAATCGCCTTGTAGCCGGCTGTCGCCGCGTCAATGGCGTCGTTCATATCCGCGTAAACGCCGATAAGTTTACGACCGCCGTACTGCGTCGAGTCCCAACCAGTCTTCTTAACGGGAGCGCCGCCTCCAAGGTTTTTAATCACCGCGGAGACGACTTCTTCAATTTGAGCTTCCGTCCATTGTATTGCCATTTTTCTTTCTCCCTTTATACGTCTATCTTTAAGTCGACGTTCCCCTATACGTTTCGTATCTTGTTGCTTTTTGCAAAGGCATAGATACGAGCAAGACAAGGAGAAACGCGTACGCCGACGGGAGTGTACTTAGTCGTACACGACCAAGGCGCACACAGCT
>JAZRDK010000093.1:0-1613 GCA_045660225.1 Candidatus Scatosoma sp. | reverse complement strand
CAATAACACAGCCGTCGGAAATAAGCGAATTTTTCACCGTTGCGTTTTCGCCGTACTTGGAAGGCGCGCTGTCGCGGACTTTCGTATAAATATCTCTGTTTCCAAACAACTCGTCACGGACGTCTTTATTCAAAAGGTCTAAATTGTGCTTGTAATACGCCGACATAGAATCGATGCCTGCATAGTAGCCCTTGAAATCATAGCCGTAAATTTTCAAACTCTTAAGCTGTTTGATTAAGATATCGTTGGTGAAACTGTTGAAACCGTGCGTTACGGAATCCCCCACCAAATTCAAAAGGAATTGACGGTCAATTACCATCAAATTGACGTAAACGTTCGCCTTTTCACCGTCTTTTACGTGGGGAGAGTGCTCTAATTCAACCACTCTACCTTCTTCGTTCGTTTTCATAAGCAAGAAATCGGAGCGTTGCCCTACTTTGCCGTAATGAGAAACGAGTGTAATGTCTGCGTTTTTGTTTTCGTGATATTCCACGATGTCGGAAATGTCGAATTTTGCTACGCCGTCACAGTCGGTCAAAACGACGTATTTTTCCTTTCTGCGGTTTAAGAAACCTGCCAACGTGCCAAGCGCTTCTAAACGCGTGGTGTACAGTTTATCCGTTTTTTCCGAGAAAGGCGGAAGAAGGATGACACCGCCGTCCTTTCTTGCCAAATCCCAGTCTTTACCGCTTCCGATATGGTCGATAAGCGAGCGGTAGTTGTTGCTGGTAACAAGCCCTACGGTAGAAATACCGGAATTGACCATATTCGAAAGGATAAAGTCAATGATACGATATCTTCCGCCGAACGGGATAGATGCCATCGTTCTTCTGCGAACGAGTTCCGGTACGGTTTCTTCGTGCATATTTGAAAAGATTACGCCGATTGCAGATGCTTTCATACTCTTTATCCCCCTTATGCCAAAATATCTTTTTCGTGCTTTTGACCTTCAAGCACTTTCACGCCGTTAGCCACCGTTAAGCCTCTGCCAAGCACGACGATTTCCGCGTCGTCGTTCTTCGCCACGCCGATAATTGCGCCTTCGCCAACCGTAACGCTTTCGTCTATAATCGAATAGTTTACGACAGCGCCTTTCTTAATAACGCTGTTTGCAAGTACGACGGCGTCTTTTACGATTGCGCCTTCTTCCACGATAACGTTACTGCCCAAAATCGAGTTTTCCACCGTGCCGTAAATCTCACAGCCGAGCGCCACCATCGAGTTTTTCACAACGCCGTTTTCGCCGATGTGTTCGGGGGGGGCTAAGGGGTTTCTTGAGTGGATTTTCCACGATTTATCCGCAACGTCGAATTCGGGGTTTTGCCCAAGCAAGTCCATATTTGCCTGCCAAAGCGACGCCACCGTACCAACGTCTTTCCAGTAACCGTCGAATTCGTACGAGAACATCTTTTCCCCTGCGTTGAGCATGGCAGGAAGGACGTCTTTACCAAAGTCTTTCGAAGAATTGGGGTTTGCGTCGTCCGCTTCTAAATAGCTGAAAAGTTTTTCCGCCTTGAAGATATAAATACCCATGGACGCCAAGGTGCTCTTGGGCTGTTTGGGTTTTTCTTCGAATTGATAAATCGAGCCGTCAGGGTTGGTGTTGAGAATAC
>JAZRDK010000092.1:0-9342 GCA_045660225.1 Candidatus Scatosoma sp. | reverse complement strand
CGGTGCAATCACCTTTGGGACGTGCGCGGCGGGACTTTGCGCTAACGCGGGTATGGGTTTTGTCGTGCTTTTGAAAAACGTGCGAAAATGGCGTCGAAATTTGGCGCTTATCGGCGTTTCGTACGCCGTTTCGGTGCTCGTTGGTATCTTATGCAATCTTATTGCGATTGCGCTGTAAAAGGGAAACTACGCGCGTGTGTTTGAACGCGCGCGGTACTTGGTATATATAAGTAAGCATTTGCGGAGGATTTGGTATGCAAGAAGTAAAAATGCAAGGTTTTGAAGACGGAACGCTGAGCGTAGCGCTTTCAGGGGAAATTGATTTCGGCAACGCGGAAAATTTCTTTGCGTCCGTTATGGAAAGCTATGAAGCGAACGCAGGCGACATCTGTTTCGATTGCAAGGAATTGTCGTTTATCGACAGTACGACGCTGGGCACGTTCGTAAAAATTATGAAACGCGTGAAGGCGGACGGATACAAGGTAAAATTGACGAATTTACAGCCGAAGATTAAGAAACTTTTCGTCATTTGCGCGCTGGATAGCGTTATGGACATTGCGTAACCGCGTAGAGTAGGAGAAAACGATGGACAAATTTTTGGTAACCTTACCCTTAACGGGCGAATATTTGACGACGGTCAGACTGACGACGGGTGGACTTTGCGCGCTTGCTGGTTTTGACGTGGACACCGCGGAAGATTTCAAGGTGTGCGTCACGGAAAGCCTTTTGATTTTAAGACGCAACGGTTTCCTTTCGGCGAATATTGCGTTTTCCGTCGGCGAAACGTTGGGTTGTAAAATTACGGGCGCAGGCGTAGAAGGTGCGAAGGAAGATTCGTTTGAAGACGAAATTTCCTACGCGTTGCTTTCCGCGCTCCTTGGCAAAGTAGAGTTTGAGAAAGACGCAAACCGCGTCGTGGGGATTGCATTTGAAGGCTGATTATGTCGGATAAGATGACGGAGCTGTTTAAGCGCTACAAAGAGAGTGGCGACGTTTCGATTCGTAACGAAATCGTCGAACGTTATCTCTACATAGCCGAGATTCTTGCGAAGAAGTTTGTGGGACGCGGTGTCGAATACGACGATTTAAGACAAATCGCCGTGTACGAATTGATTTTGGGTGTCGATAAATACGACCCCGATTTCGGCACGCAGTTTACCACCTTCATCACTCCGACGATTACGGGCAAAATTAAAAACTATTTCCGCGATAAATCGCGCATGGTAAAAGTGCCGAGAAAGTTGAGCGAAATCAGCGTTTCCGTCAAGAAATTTTCGGCGGAATACGAAACGCAACACGGCGAAAAACCCAGCGTGAAGGAAATTGCAAACCGACTTGGTTTTTCAGAAGAAGACGTCGTAAAGGCGTTGGAAATCGGTGGTACGTTGTCCTTGGACGGCATAGATGCGGACGCGGACGGCGAAGAAAAGTCGTTGTACGCGCTCATCGGCGACGGCGAAGAAAAGTATGAGGCGTTTGAAACGAAGGAAACCTTAAAAAGCGCGATGAAGGATTTTTCGGATACGGAAAAAATGGTGGTAAAACTCCGCTACGTGGACGAGTTGTCGCAAAGCGAAACGGCAAAACGCTTAGGCGTTTCGCAAATGTTCGTTTCCAGGATGGAGAGAAAGGTTTTGGCGAAATTAAAAGAGCGTTTACAGGACGTATTTTAAGGAGCGGTATGAAAGACAAGATTTTCGAAATTGAAAATTACGGGTCGTTGAATCGTGCCGTGGAAGAGTTATGCGCCTATCTTTGCGAGGCATCCGTTTCCCCCGACAGCGTGTTTGACAGTAAGCTCGTTGCGTACGAACTGCTTGCCAACGTCTTAAAGCATACGGACGATAGCGCGGTGTTTAGCGGTTGGGTGGAAGACGGATTCGTGCGATTAAAAATCGTGTCCAAAGGCGCGTTTTGCCCGGAAGGAAAGGGGCGTTGTCCCGACGTGTTTGCGGAAAACGGCAGGGGCTGGTTTTTGGTGGATAGCCTTTGTCAAGAACGTTGGCTTGAACAAGACGGCGCGCTGATTGTCAAAATTCGTATACGATAAAACGGCAACGAAAGGGTTGCCGTTCTTTTTTTGTAATAAAAAACCGAGCCGACAAAACGTCGGCTCGGTAATTTTTTATCATAGATTAGGAGATTTTCATCGAGAATTTGTACATCTTAGAAAGGAGTTCGTTGGGAATCTTTTCTCTGTACTGACCAAGGTAAATAAACACCTTGTCGAAGAAGGCTTTGTTGTCACCGCCTACTACGTACGTAGGGATTTCGTCCATATTGCCCTTGCATTTCAAGATGTAAAGGTCGGTAAATTCTTCTCTTTCCTTATCGTTAAGCGTAGCGATGAAGGGGTCAAAGCTCTTCGTGTTGTAGAAATCGTAGCCTGCAACCGCACCGCAACGGGGGGTAGCGCCTTCTGCAACGGGTGCTTCCACAGGGGTAACTTCTTCTGCAAGAAGAACGCCTGCAACGGGACCGCCTTCGTAAGCGTACGCTTCTACGTATTCTTCCTTTTCAAAACCAGCAAGTTTCGCTTCTGCAGCGTCCTTAATTCTTCTCTTGCTACGCGATACGAGTTGTGCGGTAACGAAGATGATTTGAAGTACGGAAATTGCAATGGCAACGATGGGGAAGATGGGAAGTGCCGACGTTGCAGCAAAGCAAACGTAGCAAACGAACGCGGAAACGACAAGTTGCAACGCATAGCGTACCACGTCGCCCGAAAGACCGTTTTTCGACGTCGCACGGAACGAACCGATGATAACGTTGAACAAAACGAGTGCGATAACAACCAAAAGAATCAGTTTGTAAACGACGTCTTGGAGCGAGCCAAGGAACGCGGGCTTTTTAAGACCGGTTGCCGCAATGCCGAGCATCAAGCAAAGCGCAAATGCAAGCGAAAGAACGAAATGGATAGCGTTCATCCAAGCGGATTTGCCAACTTTGGGGAACATAAGCAAGAAATAGAAGAACGCGCCAACGCCAACCAAAATCAAACTGTATACGTCGAATACGACGACGCCCGTCGTAAACGCAGTACCCATCGAAACGCTAAGTGAGAAAAGTGCAGCGCCTGCCGTGAAGAAATAGAGCGCCGTGCGAACGCGTCTGGGTGCTTTCTTTTTCGAGAAGAGCGCGAACAAGGAAATAACGCCGGCGATAATCAACGTCAAGGGGAAAGCCCAAACGATGAGGCCGTTAGCAAGCGTAAGTTCAGACAAACCGCCACTGGTTAAAACGGGAAGGAAACCAAGCAATTTTTCGTTGGATTCCAACAAAGCCTTGATTGCGCTGATAAGCGTTTTCGGTTCGCTTACGCCAAGGAAAGCGAAGGGAAGGAAGAACGCGCTGACGCAAGCCGCCAACAAAAGAACGGCGAGCAGTCTGTAAGAAACGTTCTTTTTCTGGGTTGTCTTACTCATAACAAATCTCCTGAAATGTTTTTTAGATTTTCCGTGACGCCAAACGCGCGTACGCGCATAGCGTGACAGAATAAAACGATTTATTTTTACAGTATTATAACACTTTTATCATATGATGTCAATACTTAGCCACGAGTTTTTTTGATTTTTCGCAAAAAAAGTGCAAAAAAGAAGGACGGTTTCCTTTAGGAAAGCGCGTTTATTCTTTTCGTAAAGAAAAAATAAAAAAGCGTGTAAAAAGCCTTGAAAAATCTTAACTTTTAGGGTATAATAGGGGGGAATAAGACGAAATCGATTAGGAGTAACCTATGCGAGAACCGGAAAGAATTATCAAAAAAATTGAAGAAAAAACGGGCTTGAAAATGTTCTGCTATGCGGAGAATACGCGCCCTGAAGGCGTGCCGATTTGCGAAAGGCAGTTTGAAGGCGTTTTTGACGACGGCGAGTATACCTATTTTCGGTTTTTGTATAAAAGCGTCGGCTACGTCGGCGTTTTACAAGGCGCGGACGAAACGACGAAAAACTACGCTTTGTTTTTGCCTTCGTACATTGAAAGTTTTGCGGATAAGGAAGCCGAGCTTTCTAAAACCGAGCACTTAAAACGTATTCTCGTCGGCGAAGTGTCGTCGATGGGTGTGTATAAGTACACGACGAAATATTCCGTAAAAGGCGCGCCTTGTTTCGTTATCGTGTTGCGCGTGCCTAAGCGTATGGACGAGGCGCTTGCGCTGTTAGAACAGTACGGCGGAAACAGTTTAGACACCGCGGTTTGTATGGCGAAAGACGTTTGCGCGTTGGTCAAATTTTCCGAAGACGCCGAAGACGAATACCGTTCTGCCGTCGACTATGCCGAGTTTTTGGTGCAGTCCCTGCGTGAAGAAATCGGTGTCGACGCGTTGGCAGGCGTCGGGGCGACCGTGCGCGATTTGAAGGACGTGGCGATGTCGTATGCGCAGGCGGAAAATGCGCTCCGCTATGCGGACGTGTTCGCGCTTAAGGGGGACGTGCACTCGTATAGAGAATTTATCCTTGCGAAGATGTTGGAAGAAATCCCCGAAACCAAGTTGTCGAGATACCTTGCCGAGCTGACGGACGAAAGTTGCAGGGAATTGTTTGAAGACGAAGAAATGTTGACGACGGCGGAAGAGTTTTTAAGAAGTAGCTTGAACGTCAGCGAAACGTCGCGCAATTTGTATATGCATAGAAACACGTTGCTTTATCGTTTGGATAAAATCGAAAAGGCAACCGGCTTAAATATCCGTCAGTTTTCCGACGCGGTTTCCTTCCGTGTACTGACGATGTTGTATACGTTACTCAAAAAATAAAAACCCCGTCCGCGCTAAAGAACGCTTTGGCGCGGATATTTTTGTCCTAAAAAGGGTATTATCGAAAGGGGCGCACGTCCCAAATGGAGAGAGTATGGAAAAAGAAAGTAAAGACGAATTTTTTGGCGAAAACGAAGTTCAACGCGCACCTGCCCCTACTATGGCTCAGTCGAAAAAGCGGACGTGGGTGTCTATTTTGCTTGTCGTTTGCGTGGTAACGGCATCCTTTTTCGGTGGATTTTTTACCCGTTGGTATTCTTTGGACGACGGCTTGCGGACGCTCAAAAAAATTAAGGACGGCATTGACGATAAGTATTATCAAGAAGTAGACGACGACGCGTTTTATTCTGTGCTTTTCCAAACGGTCAACGAAGAAATATTAGACGACTACTCTTATTATATGACGGCGGAGGAATATAATGAATCCGTCCAAGCTATGCAGGGCAAGAAAAGTGGCGTGGGCTTGGCGTTTCTTCGCGATAAGGCGACGGGCGTGACGTCTATGGAAATTTTCAGCGTTTGCGGAAACTCGCCGGCGGAGAAGGCAGGCGTTCGCGCCGGCGACGTCGTCATCGGGTTTGGGAAAACGGAAACGGAGATAAAACCGAGCGATTCGTTTGCGGAATTCTCCGCGTTTTTGGAAGGTGTAGAAGAAAATACGCAAATTTTCTTAAGACTGCGCTTACAGGAAGGTGAGCGAACGGTTTCTCTGCGCCGTACGGCGTACGTAGAAAATTACGTATTTTACCGCACGAACGCCACCGGCTATGCGCTTTTAGGCGAAAACGCAACCGAGTGGACGGAAACGGGGAATCCGTTGCCTACGCTTGGGGAAGACACGGCGTATATAAGATTAGTGCAATTTTCAGGCAATGCCAAGGACGGATTTGATAGGGCGATGGCGCAGTTCAAAACGGACGGCAAGAAGAATTTGGTGCTTGACCTTCGCGGAAACGGTGGCGGATACGTGGGCGTGATGCAGTCGATTGCGTCGTATTTTTGCAAGACCGCGACGGAAAAAACGCCCGTCGTTGCCGTTGCCGATTTCGGGGACGACAGGGAAGAATACCGCGCGGACAGAAACGTGTACGCCGACTATTTTTCAAGCGAGAGCAAAATTTACGTCCTTGCGGATACGTCCACGGCATCCGCGTCGGAGTGCTTGATAGGGTGTATGCTCGACTACGGCGCGCTTGGGTTTGACGGCGTTTGCTTGGTGGGAAGAAACGGAGAATACAAAACCTTCGGCAAAGGCATTATGCAGGAAACGCGTACGTTGAGCTTGTCGAAACAAGACGCTTTGAAATTAACGACGGCGGAAATTGTTTGGCCGACGTCGCATACTTCGATACACGGTAGGGGGATTTTGCCACAAGACGGGGCTTTGACTGTGGATGAAGAGAAAGATTTTGAAAAGGAAACCGTGTCCGCGCTTTCGCGTTTGCTGGGGGCAGGTGCGCGTTGAAAGTAAAAAAAAGCAAAAGCGTATACCAAGCGGTATACGCTTTTGCAATTTATGGAGGTGTTTCTGGTAGGAAACGTGTGGGCAGTTGACCTTTACAATGCTAAGTATAAGGCGTAAATACGACAACTGCGTTTGTATTTTGTGAAAGTTCGTTGAAAAAATAAAAGCGCTCCGCAATTTTGCGGAGCGCTTTCCTATATACGATTATTTACATTTATTGATGGACGCCAAAGCTTTTTCTACGACGTTTTCTACCGTGAAACCGAAGTGGGGGAAGAGTACGCCTGCAGGTGCGGACGCGCCGAAGGAAGTCATACAAACCATTTCGCCGTTGTCGCCTGCGTATTTGTACCAGCTGTAAGGGCAAGCCGCTTCTACGCATACACGCGCTTTCACGCTTGCGGGAAGGACGGATTCTTTGTATTCCGCGCTCTGCTTTTCAAATTCTTCAAAGCAAGGCATGGACACGACGCGCGCTTTCACGCCTTGCGCTTCAAGCGTTGCCTTTGCCTTCACGCAAAGCTCTACTTCCGAGCCCGTACCCATCAGCAATACGTCGGGCGTGCCTTCGCAATCTTCCAAAACGTAACCGCCTTTCAAAGCTTGCTTACCGCTACCAGCATACTGGGGAAGGTTTTGACGGGAAAGGACGAGTACGGTAGGTTCGTCACCGCTCATTGCGGAAACCCAAGCCGCCGCCGTTTCCTTGCCGTCCGCAGGACGGTATACCTTCAAGCCGGGAATCGAACGGAGCATGATGAGCTGTTCGATAGGTTGATGCGTAGGGCCGTCTTCGCCAACGCCGATGGAGTCGTGCGTCATAATGTAAGTTACGGGCAATTTCATAAGCGCGGACAAACGCATTGCAGGCTTGCAGTAGTCGGCGAATACGAAGAAGGTTGCACAATACGCTTGGATGCCACCGTGGAGTTGCATACCGTTTGCGATTGCAGCCATCGCGTGTTCACGGATACCGTAGTGCATATTTCTGCCTGCGGGGTTGGCGTGCGCAAACGTGCCGTATTTCACCGTGTCGGTGTTTTTCATTTCCGAAAGGTTGGAAGGGCCAAGGTCAGCCGAACCGCCCATAAGTTGGGGCATATTTCCCGCGATAAGGTTCAACGCCTTTGCCGAAGTTTGACGGGTTGCCATAGGCTTGTCGAAATCGTAAAGACCTTCGATTTCATCAAAGTTAGGCTTTTCGCCTGCCATAACCGCTTTGTATTCCTTCGCAAGCTCGGGGTAAGCTGATTCGTACATTTTGAACATTTCCGTCCAAACTGCCTGCGCGTTCGCGCCGGAATCCGCCGCCTGTTTGCAATGGGCGTATACTTCGTCGGGGCATTCGAAGGGTGCGTATTCCCAACCGAGTTTTTCTTTGGATTTTGCAAGGTTTTCCGCGCCGAGAGGTGCGCCGTGGCATTTTTCCGAGCCTTCCAACGGCGAACCGTAACCGATGTGCGTGTGGCAAATGATGACGGAAGGTTTATCCGTGCGCGCTTTCGCCTGTTTGATGGCTTCGGACAAAGCGTCTACGTCGTCGGGGCTTGCCACCAAGTCTACGTGAAGGACTTGCCAGTTTTGTGCCGCGAAACGTGCGCCTACGTTTTCCTTGAAAGTAACGTCCGTGTCGCCTTCAATCGTGATGTCGTTGTCGTCGTAAAGGAGAATAAGTTTTCCAAGTGCGTGCGCGCCTGCAAACGAGCAAGCTTCGTAGGAAATACCTTCTTCCAAACAACCGTCGCCACAGATAGCGTAGGTGTAGTGGTCGACTACGTTATAACCGGGGCGGGTGTATTTTGCCGCAAGGTGCGCTTCCGCAAGCGCCATACCAACGGCGTTTGCGATGCCTTGACCCAAGGGACCCGTCGTCGTTTCTACGCCTGCCGTGTGGCCGTATTCGGGATGGCCGGGGGTTTTCGAACCGAGCTGGCGGAAATTTTTCAAATCTTCCATCGAAAGTCCCATACCGTAAAGGTGGAACAAGGAATAATTGAGCATAGAGCCGTGTCCTGCCGACAAAACGAAACGGTCGCGGTTGTCCCACTTCAAGTCGCTTGGATTAAACTTCAAGAAGTTTTGAAACAGGGTGTACGCGATGGGCGCACAACCCATAGGAAGACCGGGGTGACCGGATTTTGCCTTGTCGATTGCTTCCGCGGATAAGATTCTTATCGCGTTAATGGTGGTTTTCTGAACGTCCATTGATTTTTATTCTCCTGACAAATTATTTTCTTTTTTAAGGGGGTTAGAAAAGGGTTAGAAAAGGAAGGACAAAAGGTTGTCCGCCTTTGCTTTCTTGACGGAATCCAGCAGGTTTTGTCTGCAAGAATTTACCGCCTTTTCCATAGGGGTTACGTCCAAGAAATCGTATTTTTTCAAGAAATAATACAAATCCTTGACGATATGCAACGCGCCGTTTGCGCGGTTACTTTCTACGTTGATGGGAAGAATCGGGTCGTGCAAGCTCATACGAAGAAGCGCCCAGCCGTCGCCGTTGCGTTCGCCGTAACGCGCCCTGCAACCTTCGTGGTTATCGGGTGCAAGCACTAAGTTTTCGTTTGCTTTCACGTACTCGTTATACGCTTTCAAAACGTCTTTGCCAAGCGTCTTAAAATCGCATCCGTCCTTAAAACGGAGTCGAATTTCCAAGGCTTCTTTCGGCTGGCGGAGCGTTTTGATAAGGTCGGTCAAGTTTTTTCCTTCCTTCGACGCGTTTGCAAGCGCAATCAAAAGCCTGGTGATAAGATACGCGCCGTCGTCCAAGAAATAGTTTTCCATCAGCGCGGCGTGTCCGCTGGTTTCAATCGCCAAGGGGGTGTATTCCCCAAGCGCGTTCAAGCGGATGGCTTCGTTGATAACGTTTTTATATCCGCGCTTAAAGCGGTGATGTCTGCCGCCCAAGTTTTGGATAAATTCCGCCAACCCGTCCGACGTAACCGAGTCGGTAACGACCGTACCCGCTTTTTCGGACAAGAGAATTGCGGAAATCAAGGCAATCAACTTATTGCGGTTGATTTCTTCGCCGTTGCTATCTACTGCGCCTGCTCTGTCCACGTCCGTGTCGAAGATGATACCAAAGTCCGCGCCCGACATTTTCACCGCTTTAAGTCGGATCGTAGCCATG
>JAZRDK010000091.1:0-6756 GCA_045660225.1 Candidatus Scatosoma sp. | reverse complement strand
ATACGTCTTTACATAAAGCAAAGCAAGATGCGAGCAAGACTAGGAGAAACGTGGCTTTGCGACAGGAGTGTACTTGGGCGTACACGACTGAGCAAAACGCAAGTTTCGACGAAGTATTGCGACGCAAATACGTCTTTACATAAAGCAAAGCAAGATGCGAGCAAGACTAGGAGAAACGTGGCTTTGCGACAGGAGTGTACTTGGGCGTACACGACTGAGCAAAACGCAAGTTTCGACGAAGTATTGCGACGCAGATTCTTTGCTTTACCCGCCGATTTGGCATTTCAATCCACTTTCCTCCGCAACCGACAGAAGATATTCCATACGCTCGGTAGAAGGCGGTTCAATGCCTTTTAAGGCATAGTTTCTATCTAAGCCGGCGTATTTATCTTGACCGAGCCTATGATAGGGTAAAAGATGGTGTTCTTTTACGCCGGGCAGAGTGCCGGCAAACTTGGAAATGGCGCGAATTTCTTCTGCCGTATCGTTAAACCCAGGCACGACGGGGGTACGGATGATAAGTTCGACGCCCGACTTTGCCAAACGTTTTGCATTGTCCAAAATCCGCTCGTTGCCAGCCGAGGTATATTCTTTATGTTTTGCGCTGTCCATATGCTTGATATCCATAAGGTACAAGTCCAGGTAGGGCAAAATCTTTTCAATCGTTTCGTAGGGCGCGTTCGCCGTCGATTCAACGGCGGTGTGCAAGCCATAGTCTTTGCACGCACGAAGCAAATCGCGCGCGAAATCGGGCTGACCTAAAATTTCGCCACCCGAAAGCGTAATTCCACCACCGCTACGACGATAATAAGGCATATCGGAAAGTAGTTCGGGTAAAATTTCAGCAACCGTAACGTCCCTGCCAACGATTTTTTCCTTGCCGTTTTCCACCATCGTTTGGATTTCGTACGACTGCGATTCGGGGTTGCAACACCACGCGCATCGCATAAAACAACCTTTGAAAAAGACAATGCTACGAATCCCCGGTCCGTCGTGGATGGAGAAACGCTGGATATTAAATATTCTGCCTTTGGTTTGGTAAAATTGCATTGTCGTTTCCTAATGTTTGTTTTGTAAAGGCTTAATTATACGCAACTCGTCGTAAAGGCGGAGATACACAAGCAAGGCTAAGCCTTGACCCAACTTTAGGGGCTTTTCGCCCCCTTATAAGGTTGCCCGTTCCCCTATGTGTTTCGTATCTTGTTTTGAGTTTTATTGCTTAACTCGTCGTAAAGGCGGAGATACGAGCAGTTCAAGGAGCGTTGAGTACGCCGACGGGAGTGTACATAGACGTACACGAGCAAGGCGCACGGAAACGCGACGATGAAATGCGAAGTATATAAGTCTTTACAACTTAAAAGCCTTGTTCGGTGCGGTTAATTATATCATCCTGTAACGAACGCGACAAGGTTGTGAAAAGCGCGCTGTAACCGGCGACACGGACGACCAAGGTTTTGTATTTTTCGGGATTCTTTTGCGCGTCAAGCAACGTTTCACGCGTAACAACGTTGAATTGCATGTGCATACCCTTTTGGTCGAAATACGAACGGATAAGCGAAGTAAATTTCGAAAGTCCACTCATACCGGCAAGCGCGGACGGGTGGAATTTTTGATTCAAAAGCGTACCGTTGCTGGCAACGCCTTGTTCAAGCTTAGCCACCGAATTTGCCGTCGCGGTAGGACCTTTGACGTCCCTACCCGATGCAGGACCGATGCCGTCCGCAATCGGCGTGAACGCAAGTCTGCCGTCGGGCGTAGCGCCCGTTTGCGTACCCAAAGGCACGTTTGCAGAAACGGGATATAACCCAGCCTGGAAAATACCGCCACGCGGATTTTTGTATTTTTCCACTTCCTTCGTGTACGTGTTGGCAACCGCGCGCGCGAACATATCCGCTTCGTAAATATCGTTGCCGTACTTGGGACAGGTTTCGTCGATTAAGCGTTTGATTTCGCGATAACGCGCTCTCTTTTCCGCAGGAATCGAATTTCCCGTCGTAATTTCTTCATAGATAGCGCGAATCACGTTTTCGTTGATTTCAACGCCTTCTTTTGCCAGGCTTTGGGCAACCTCCGCCGTGATTCTTTCCGCAGACGCACCCGTGATTCCATAGCCGAAATTCGCGTTCATTGCGTCCTTCAACTCGGACATGGTTACCTTCTTTTCGTCAAATACCAGTTGTTTGATGGCAAGCAAACCGTCCGTATTGTTGGCAATACCAAAGCCCTGCGGGCCTGTGAAATTGTAAATTGCACCGCCTTCTTGCAAGGAGAGTCCGCGTCCGATACAATCGTCCACCATACAAGACTGGAAAGGCAAGGGACATCTCGTCGCGTGCGCCATATCAATGGCGTTGTTTGCATTGACAAGCAATTTAATAAAATAACTTTGTTGTGTTTTGTACGCTTCGAAAACTTCTTCAAAGCTGTTCATTTTCGTCACGTCGCCCGTTTCAGGTCCGATTTGCACGCCCTTGTCCACGCCGTTTGAGAACACGAGTTCTAAAGGACGGCACATATTAAAGAACGCCGCGTCGTGCCAACCGTCCGTCTTTGCGCCCTTTTGCGGTTCAACGCAACCGATGATACAATAATCCCTTGCGTCTTCCAAAGTCAACCCACGCGCCATAATCGACGGAATAATGACTTCGTCGTTGTAGTACGCAGGAAGACCCGTACCCAATCTCGTCAACGCGCCAGCCTTCAAAAGGAAGGACTCGGGCGAGCCGTTCCATACGCGTACGGAAATGGAAGGTTGGGGCAAAGGCACGTGCATAGACGCTTCTAAACACATATACGAAAGGTCGTTGGTTGCGTCCATACCGTGGATATCCTGACCGCCGACGATTAAGTTTTGGAACATACCATAGCCGGCGAACCCGTCCGCGGAAACCGCGTCGCGCACCTTATTGATATCGTTTAATTTTACCCAAATGCAGTCGATAAGTTCTTGCGCCTGTTCGATGGTTAACACGCCTTCCGCAACGTCTTTTTTGTAGAAGGGGTACATATACTGGTCGAATCTACCAGGCGAGATGGAGTGACCGCTTGATTCCACCTGCAACAAAAGCTGTACAAACCAAAAGCTTTGGCACGCTTCGTAGAAATTCGTTGCAGGGAATTCGGGGACGCGCATACAGGTACGCGCAATTTTTTCAAGTTCTTCTTTCCTAACGGGGCAACGCTCGGTTTTTGCCATTTCCTTGGCAAGCTTAGCGTATCTTCTCGCATATTCGACAACCGCCTCACACGATTCGATGACGGCGTCCAAGAAATTGTTTCTTCTTACGTATTCGGGGTCAGCGACGTCCAGATTATCTTTTGCCTTAAGCGCTTCCGCCATAATACCGCGATACCCCTTCGTCAACACTTTTTCATAATTGACGTTGACGTGTCCGATACCGTTATAGAAATAGTTGCCGGGCGTAAAAATACCGTGCGTTACAAACGCTTCGTACGCTTCGGGCGCCATATTCGCCTTTGCCAAATCGCTGTTTGTTTTGCCTTTCCAGTACGCATACGCTTGGCGCAATTCTTCCTTCGTTTTGTCGCTGATATAGAAGGGGTCGGCTGCACGGGTCGACACGGTGTCAAATTCCGCTTCCAACCACTCGAACGAGTATTCGGGGAAGACTTGGCAACCACGGGGCGCAACCGTTGCACTGCCTACAATCAGTTCGCCGTCGCGAATCACGATAGGGATATTGCGTAAAATATGCGCGAAACAAGCGCTCCTTCTTTTGATAATCGGGAGCTCTTCCGTCTGCTTATAGCTTTCGGTAACCAGCACGCCACGCGCCGATTCAATCTCGGGCATCTTTTCGTACAAGTTGTTTATGAGTTTGTCAATTCTCGCGCTCTTTTCCAGCACGAATTTGATATTTTCCATATTTACACCTACTTTGCGCCGTTTGGCGCATTATCGTAAAGGATTAAAGTTGTTCCCAAAGCTCTGCGTGGGGCGCAGGAATTCCCGCCTCGGACGAAAGCTGACCGCTTTGCTTTGCATACGACGCGCCAGCCTCTACCGCCGCCGTTACGTCACCGACTTCGCCCGTCACCATAACGACGCCCTTACCGCCCATACCGCGCGAAACGCGAAGGTCGAAAATTTCTACGCGCGCCGTTTTCACCGCAATATCCGCCGCCTTAATCGTCGTCGCCGCCGAGAACGTTTCAATCAACCCAAGCGAGCCCTTTCTTTCCGTCTTTTGCGTACCAAAGAGTGCCGTGATGACCTGTTCGTCAATTCTACCCATTACGGCGGAATCGATGACGTAGCCGTCGAATTTCGACAACACGTGTTGCACCGCCGCCGTCACGTTGGAAATCGAGCCCGTCAAAATCATTTCATATTTGCCAGGGCAAGACGGGTGCGCGGAAACGACCTGCACGCCTGCGCTTTTCAACGCCGCGTCCGTCGCCTCTACGCCTTTTGGAATACTTTTTAATTCAATGACACCAACGCTCTTAAACATTATACTCTATCCTTTTCAATGATTATTTTTCCATTGTACACGGCAACCACACCGCTTATAGGTGCATACTGCGGTAGCGACAAGCCTTCGCCTGCGTCCGCAATTTTGTCGCCTTCTCTCACCTTTTCTCCGTCCGCCACGCAAGGCACGCTGGGCGCGCCGATATGTTGACGAAGAAGTACTTCCGCTCTCGTAAAGTCCGACTGTTCGCCGACGTATTTGGTGACTTTGTCAAATTTCGCGACCCCTAAAACGCTTGCCCAACGCTCGGAAGGAATCATACGATACTCGCGCTCCTGCATAGGCGCAACGTCCGTCCTGCCAACGAAACGGAGCTTATTTTTAGCAAGCAACGCCTTGTATTCGTTGATGACGGCTTTGGGGGAAATGCCCTGGCAACAAGCCAACGTTTCACACACACCGCAACCGCAACAAAGGGTGGCGGAAAGCACCATTTCGGGCATAATTTTCACCGCGGATTTCGCCGTCCGCACCATTTTATGCGGTTCGAGCGGATAACCAAGCAACGCCCTTGGACACATATCCGTACAGCGCGTACATTGACAGCACGCCGTTTCCGCGCGCGCAATCGATTTGTCGCCGTCCAAGAATTTTGATTCTACCGCAGGACAAGCCTTAGGCAAAATCAAAAGCCCTTTCGTCGTTTTTGTGACGACGTCGCTGTCGGGATTTATCACTTTACCCATCGAAGGTCCGCCGTCTAAAACGACGTAGTCTTCGGGGATTGTAATCGAATTTTTTTCAAACAATTCCGCGACGGGCGTGCCGACGGGAACTTTCACAACGATAGCCTGGGGTACGTCCCCTGCAATCGTCAACCATTTTTTTGTAACGGGTTTTCCAAATTTCAACGCTACGCCAACGTTATACACCGTTTCCACGTTGTACACGATTACCCCTGCCGTAATCGGCAAGTTACCAGGGCGCACCACCCGTTCCGTCGCCTGATAAATTAGGCTGATTTCGTCGCCCATCGGATACACGTCGGGCAACACCTTCAAAAAGATTTTATCCGCCAATAGCTGACCTTCCGTCAAGCGCAAACGCTTTGCCGTATGCTCTTTTACGCACAACAAAGCGCGCGGGATTCTTGCATAATCCAGCGTAGCGCCGATGCCCAAAAGCACCGTGGGCATTTCTTTTTGAAGAAGCACCAAATCGGTGTACAGCAAAGGCTCGCACTCAGCGCCGTTAATCACAAGCGTATCCGCGCCTTCTGCCAACTTCGCGTAGGAAGGGAAACCCGCCCCACCTGCACCGACAATTCCGGCTTCTTTCATCAGTTCTTTAAGGTCCATAACGTACTCTTTTACTTAATTTTAGTCGACGATACCGACGATTACCGCGTCACAGGGCGCGGACGTATTATGAAGCGCAAGGCGCGCCGAACTGCCCGTAGTAACCAGCACCGTTTCACCGATACCAGCGCCAACGCTGTCCACAGCGACGATAAATTCGCCCGTCAAAGCGCCGTTTTTCATAATTTCTACTTCCATAAATTTCGAACCGATAAGCGATTCTTGTTTTCTCGTGGAAACAATGTTCCCTCTAATAATTCCTCTTAACACGATTTTACTCCTTGACTACTTTCACTTTTGCGCCGTTGCCGATACCTACTGCGTTTGCGTCGTCCGTGTCGACGTGCATTTCTAAACGGAAATCAGGATGCACGCGCACCTGCACGTCGTACCAACGCGTACGGCGTTTACCTTCCACGTCTACGGTAACCGTTTCGCCGTCTTTGACGCCAAATTTTACGCCGTCTTCAGGGGACATATGGATATGTCGGTTGGCAATAATACAACCTTCTTTCAACTCGACTATGCCTTTCGGACCTACGATGGTAATGGGCGCGGAGCCGGCAATTTTCCCCGATTCGCGCACGGGCGGTTTTACTTTTAACACGTAGGAATCGGTTGCGGATATTTCCACTTGCGTCGATTTTCTAAGCGGACCTAAAACGCGCACGTTTTCAATAGGACGCATAGCAGGGCCTATTAACGTCAGCGTTTCTTTGCATGCGTATTGCCCCGGCTGAGAAAGTTCCTTCATCGGGGTAAGAGCATAACCGCTTCCAAAAAGCGTTTCCATATCTTCTTTCGTTAAGTGGATGTGTCTATTCGATACGCCGACGGGGACTTCGTTTGCTCCGCTTGAAACCACGGGCGTACCGTCCATTTCCGCCAACACTTTTTTTACCATTTCCGCAATTTGCGCGCTTGTCAATTCCATAGTGCTACCTTTCTTCGTCCTTTTTTTT
>JAZRDK010000090.1:0-3095 GCA_045660225.1 Candidatus Scatosoma sp. | reverse complement strand
AGCGCTTGCGCGTAAGAACGAAATCAACGACGCGCAAATCCGTTTGGACGAAGAACGCACGGCGCTCCAAACCAAGCACCAAAAACACATCGAAAAACGCGTTCGTTTGGAAGCGGAAATCAGTCGCGTAGAAGACGGGCTTGAAAACTTGCGTATCCGTATGGAAGACGCGTACGGTTTGGACTACGAAGGTTGTTTGGCTTTCCGTAAGGACGAGTTCTCGATTGCCGAAGCAACGCAAGAAGCGACCGTTTTGAAACGCAATATCACGATGCTCGGGCTTGTCAACCCCAACGCAGAAGTGGAATTCGAAGAAGAAAAAGCGCACTACGACGAGATGGTAACCCAACGCGACGACTTGCAAAAGGCGCTTGAAGATTTGAACGCAGTCTTGACGGATATCCGCGAAGAAATGCTTAAAATCTTCAACGAAGGGTTTAAGGACATCAACGATAACTTCAAAATCACGTTCAAGGAATTGTTCGGCGGTGGTAAAGCGGAACTTCAAATCGATTACGTCGAAGGCGAAGACCCGCTTGCGGCAGGCGTTGAAATCGTCGCGTCGCCCCCTGGCAAGAAACTGACGAAAATTTCCTTGCTTTCCGGTGGTGAACAGGCGCTTACGGCGATTGCCATCTTGTTTGCTATTTTGAAGGCAAGACCGATGCCGTTCTGTATCTTGGACGAAATCGAGGCGGGGCTTGACGATGCAAACGTCGATAGATTTGCTTCGTATTTGAAACGTTTCTCGGAAGATACGCAATTTATCGTTATCACGCACAGAAAACCGACAATGAACCAGGCGGACGTACTGTTTGGGGTTACTATGCAGGAAAAGGGCGTGTCGAAAATCGTATCCGTCAAGCTTGCGGAAGTGGAATCGAAGCTGGGCGCAGGCACGGTAGAATAAAAATAAAACGGGAAAAAGGAATTTTCGTATGGGAGTATTCGGAAAACTTTTCGGGGCGCTGAAGAAAACGAAAGACAACTTTTCGGGCAAACTTCGCGCCCTTTTTTCCAAAAACAAGCTCGGCAACGAGTTTTATGAAGAATTAGAAGAAATTTTGATTTCTTCCGACGTATCGTATGCAACGGCGGAAGAAGTCGTCGAACGCGTGAAAGAACAAGCCATCGGCGAAAAGCTGAAAGACGAACAGTTCGTTACGCAAATTCTCCGCGACACGCTTATCGATATTTTGGAAGAATCGGAAGTCGAACCGCCGTCCTATCCGTGCGTGATTATGCTGGTGGGCGTAAACGGCGTTGGCAAGACGACGACTGTGGGCAAGCTTGCCCATCATTTCTTGTCCGAAGGCAAAACGGTTACCGTAGCGGCAGGCGACACCTTCCGTGCCGCAGCCAGCGAACAGCTGGCGATTTGGGCGGAAAGGGCAAAGGTGCGTATCGTTAAGCACGAAGAAGGTAGCGACCCGTCCGCGGTTGTGTTCGACGCGCTCAACTCCGCGAAGGCGAAGAAGACGGACGTCGTCATCATCGACACGGCAGGTAGATTGCACGTCAAAGAAAATTTGATGAACGAACTTAGGAAAATGGACAGGGTCGTCCGTCGTGAATATCCCGAAGCGGACTTTTTGAAACTGTTGGTTTTGGACGCCACGACGGGACAAAACGCGGTCAACCAGGCGCGCGTTTTCGACGAAGCGGTAGAACTGGACGGGATTGTTTTAACCAAGCTCGACGGTACGGCAAAAGGCGGTTTCGTCTTCTCGTTGTCGTCGGAATTGTCGCTCCCCGTCGTGTACGCAGGCGTGGGCGAAAAGATGGAAGATTTAGAAGAATTCGACAGTCGCGCGTTTGTAGAAGCGATTTTATAATGGCGAGAGAAAGGTATGAGAATAGACATTTTAACGCTGTTTCCCGAGATGTTTTCCGCAATGCAGGAAAGTATTATCGGCAGAGCGCAAAAATCGGGTAAAATTCAAATCAACGTCGTAAATATCCGCGATTATACAACGGATAAGCATCTAAAATGCGACGATTATCCCTTCGGTGGCGGTGCAGGCATGGTGATGATGGCGCCCCCTATCGGCAACGCAATCGAAGCGCTTGATAAAGAGCATAAGGCAAGACGTATTTATATGTCGCCCAAAGGTCAAACCTTCAAGCAACAAAAGGTGTTCGAGCTTTTGGAATACGAGCATTTGATTTTGCTTTGCGGACACTACGAAGGCGTCGACCAGCGCGCGTTGGATTTGTTTATCGACGAAGAAATTTCGATAGGCGATTACGTTTTGACGGGCGGTGAATTGCCCGCGATGGTGGTTGCCGACTGCGTGTCGCGGTACGTGGACGGTGTTATCAACACGTCGTCTTTGGTGGACGAAAGCTTTTCCGATAATATGCTGGGATATCCGCAGTACACCCGTCCGCAGGAATACAAGGGCTTGACCGTCCCCGACGTTTTGCGAAGTGGCGACCACGCGAAAGTGGACGCTTGGCGACGGGAACAGTCTTTAGAAATTACGAAAAAGAAACGCCCCGATTTATTGAAATAAGGGCGAAGGAAAGACGATGAAAAATATACAATGGTTTCCAGGGCATATGACGAAGGCGATGCGCGATATGGACGCCAAGCGCGACCTTTGCGACGGCGTAATTTGTGTGCTTGACGCACGCGCGCCGATTGCCACCGTCAACAAAAACCTGAAAAAAATTTTTGGCGAAAAGCCGATTTTGTACGTCTTAAACAAGGCGGATTTGGCGGACTCGTCTAAGGTGGACGCCTTCTTGAAATTTTTCGAGAGCAGGGGCAGGTATGCGGTGAAATGCGATTCCACCAACATTTCAACCAAGCGTGTCTTGGTGCAACGCTTAAACGCGATTACGGAAGAAAAGCGTGCGCGCGCCCAGGCAAAGGGGTTGAATAGAACTTTCCGCTTTATGGTTGCAGGGATTCCAAACACGGGCAAAAGCACCATCGTCAATTTATTAAGTGGGCAAAAACGTGCAAAGACGGGCGACAAAGCAGGCGTTACGCGCGACGTAAGATGGCTCAAATGCGGTGCGTTTGATTTGTTGGATACGCCGGGCACGATGCCCCCGTCTTTCGACAATCAATACCACGCGCGACATTT
>JAZRDK010000089.1:0-1681 GCA_045660225.1 Candidatus Scatosoma sp. | reverse complement strand
CTGGAACTGCTTTGCGAATTGTCGGAAAAATATCCTACGTGCTTAACCGAACGCTACGGCATCACCGATTTTTCCGAAAAGCTTGGTATGTACGAAGCGCTTTGCAAACGCCGCGGCTTTATCCTGCGCGGCGGTGAATTTGATTACGAACGTGGCGCAAACGCGCTTATCGACGATTTTAGAAAGGGCAGAGTGGGGAAAATTACGCTGGAAAACCCTGCGGATTATACGCAGTTTACTTTTTAAGGAAACCCAACGATGAAGAAAATTTGGAATGCAGATGAAAAGCTTGGCTACGAACGCGCGTTGCAAGCCAAGGGCTATATAAACATTGTCGGCGTAGACGAAGTGGGCAGAGGTCCGTTGGCTGGGCCCGTTGTGTGCGCGGCGGTGATTATGCCTTTGGACGATGATAAAATTATTGTCGGTGTGGACGATAGCAAAAAACTCTCCGCGAAAAAACGTGAAGAGCTTGCTGAAAAGATTAAAGCGACGGCGCTTGCCTATTGCATTGTGGAAATCGACGAAAAGACGATTGACGAAATCAACATTTTGGAAGCGACCAAGCTGGGCATGAAACGCGCAGTAGAAGGGCTTCAACTTATACCTGGTACCGTCCTTACCGACGGAAATATGGTAATTGACGTGCAATATCCGCAAACAAGCGTTATCGGCGGCGACGCACTTTCCTATTCAATCGGCGCGGCAAGTATTATCGCCAAAGTGCATAGAGACGCCATGATGGACGAATACGACAAGGAATACCCTGCCTATCAGTTTGCCAAAAACAAGGGCTACGGTACGGCGGCGCACATACAAGCGATTAAGGAGCAAGGAATATGTCCCATTCACCGCAGGACGTTTACAAAAAAGTTTTAGGCAAAAAAGGCGAAAAGCTTGTTTGGAAATACGTGAAAAAGCTGGGTATGAAACTGCTTGAAACCAACTACCGCACACCCTTTGGCGAAGCGGATTTGATAGCGGCGGATAAAGACGAAATTGTGTTTATCGAAGTGAAAACGCGTAGCAGTACCGTCTTTGGCACGCCTGCCGAAGCGGTGGGAAAAATCAAGCAAGAACGATATTATAAAATTGCGCAATTTTACGGCATGAAACACGGCGGAGAACCTAACGCCCGTTTCGACGTTGCGGAAGTGTACGCAGACGGTAAAATTGAGTATTTGAAAAACGCATTTTAAGGCAACACCCCAACGGAAGGGCAATCCGTCGGGGTGTTTTATTTTAAGAAAGATTAAATTGTAAGAATGGTTGGTTTATCAATAGAGTTTCATTAATAATTTTCAGCACGAACTTCAAAATACGATTGCGCGTGCGCACATACGGGACAAACGTCAGGTGCGTGGTTGTCTTCTACGGTATGGCCGCAGTTAGAGCATTTCCAAACAACCTTTTCCGCTTTCGCGAACACGTTGTTGGTTTTCACGTTTTCCAAAAGTTTTCTGTATCTTTCTTCGTGTTCCTTTTCGATTGCCGCAACGCCGTCGAAGAGGGCAGCGATATCGTCGAAACCTTCCGCGCGTGCTACTTTTGCGAATTCAGCGTACATATCCGTCCATTCGTAGTTTTCGCCTTCGGCAGCAGCCAAAAGGTTTTCTTCCGTGGAAGGAACACCGCCGTGCAAAAGCTTGAACCAAATTTTAGCGTGTTCTTTTTCGTTGTT
>JAZRDK010000088.1:0-1954 GCA_045660225.1 Candidatus Scatosoma sp. | reverse complement strand
TTAGGTCGCTTTTGGACGCTTTATACGGCGAATACGAAACTTTAATTTAAGCATTTTTCGACAAAACACTTGACAAATCCCGTGATTTATGATATCATTTTAATATCAAAACCTTACGGGAGAAAGACTATGAAAGAAATTTTGCTTACAAACAAGAAAAACGGTATGTTCGTCTTGATTGTGACGTCGCTTATCGAATTGTTATCGCTTGCAGGTTGTATTACTTTCGGCGTGCTTGCGGAAGAAGGCTATTTTGGCGCATACAGGGGGTTAGGAAATGCCGTTGCGGGCGTATTTGCGTTTGTGATGTGCGTGGGTTGGATTCCCTTCTTAGGGCTTCGCGTTTTGAAACCGCAAGAAGCGTTGGCGCTTACGTTGTTTGGTAAATACGTTGGCACGCTCAAAGGCGAAGGCTTTTACGCAGTAAACCCGTTTTGCGTGGCGGTAAACCCTGCGGCGCAAACGAAACTTCGTCAAAGTGGCGACGTGGGCGCGTCGGTAGGCGCTCAGCAGGAAGAAACGATAGGCAAGGGTTTGCCTACCGTCAACAAGAAAATTTCATTGAAAGTGATGACGCTGAACAACAACCGCCAAAAAATCAACGATTGCTTGGGCAACCCCATTGAAA
Organism: Candidatus Scatosoma sp.; assembly: GCA_045660225.1. Classification (GTDB taxonomy): domain Bacteria; phylum Bacillota; class Clostridia; order Christensenellales; family Borkfalkiaceae; genus Scatosoma. The sequence continues at coordinate 1,326 of JAZRDK010000088.1, read as the reverse complement.
TCGGGATTGCGGTTATGTGGCGCGTTGTGGATACGGCGAAGGCGGTGTTTAACGTAGACAATTATAAAGAGTATTTGTCCTTACAATGCGACAGCGCGCTTAGAAACATCGTGCGGATTTACCCTTACGACGTTGCGCCCGGCGTAGACACGACGGGGGACGGCTTGGAAGACGACGGCAGTTTGCGCGGGTCTAGCGAGTTGGTAGCATCGCGAATCCGCGACGAAATTCAAAATCGCGTAGACGAAGCGGGTATTGAAATTTTGGAGGCGCGCATCACCTATCTTGCGTACGCGCCTGAAATTGCGGCGGTAATGTTACAACGTCAACAGGCATCCGCGATTATCGACGCGAGAAAGATGATTGTCGACGGCGCAGTCGGTATGGTAGAAATGGCGCTCCAGCGCTTAAACGAAAACAGTTTGGTGGTTTTGGACGAAGAAAGGAAGGCTGCAATGGTGTCTAACCTACTCGTCGTGCTGTGCGGAAACCACGACGCCCAACCGATTGTCAACACGGGGAGCTTATATTGATGAAGGTCGTTATGGAAGAAAAAATGGAAAAACAGGTAGGCAGATACGGATCTACGGGCGACAACCAAAAGAAACAACTGCCACTTAGATTGTCGGCGAAACTGTACAACGCCATTGCGGCGTGGGCGGAAGACGATTTTCGTTCGGTCAACGGGCAAATCGAATATTTACTTTCGGAGTGCGTGCGCCAGCGCAAGAAAAACGGGAAATACGTTTCGGACGAAATGGACGTTCCGCCGGAATTAGACGTGTAAAAGTCAAATCTTCCCTTTCGGAAACGAGAAGGAAGATTTTCTTTTTCGGCGCAAAAAACATTGACTTTTTCGCTTTGGTGCATTATAATAGGTGTTGTGAGTGCAGGCGTATCGAAGCGGTCATAACGAGGCGGTCTTGAAAACCGTTTGGGTGAAAGCCCACGGGGGTTCGAATCCCTCCGCCTGCGCCAAACAACAGGGGACAGACCAGTCGGTCTGTCCCCTGTTGTTTGGTGTAGAAGTGAGAACGCTCGACGCTCGAATTATCGGGGGTTCGTGCGAGCCACGGAAACGGAAATAGAAAATTTCTTAACGACGGGAAGTCGAGTGGCGACGCTTTGGCGAAGCCAAAATGCCTCCGCCTGCGCCAAGTATTTGGTGTAGAAGTGAGAACGTTCGACGCTCGAATTATCGGGGGTTCGTGCGAGCCACGGAAACGGAAACAGAAAATTTCTTAACGGCGGAAAGTCGAGTGGCGACGCTTTGGCGAAGCCAAAATGCCTCCGCCTGCGCCAAGTATTTGGTGTAGAAGTGAGAAC
>JAZRDK010000087.1:0-10803 GCA_045660225.1 Candidatus Scatosoma sp. | reverse complement strand
GAACACCTTTTCTGGTGCGAATATATCCCGTTCGGTCATCGGAATCGGTGTAAACGTAAACAACGTTTTAAGTGAACAGTTGCAAGAAATTGCCACGACTTTGTTTCGAGAAACGGGCAAGCATTTTGTCGTGGACGACGTTGCAAGTAGTATTGTAGACGGCGTGTACGCGCCTTTTTCGATGGACGAGTATTTGTCCTTCGTTGGATATATGGGCGACGACGCAGACTTGCTTGTCGGCGACAATCGTGTAAAGGCGAAACTGCTTCGCGTGGACGAAACGGGCGGTTTGGTGTGTGAAATCAACGGGGAAGAACGTCGTTTTACGGCGCTGGAAATTTCGCTTAGGGTGTAAAGATGGACGTGAAAATCAACGACAAAGAAAGCGTTTTTGCAATGTTGCCCAAACGCGTACAAGATTCGCATAAAGGAACGTACGGGAAATGCGCCGTCGTCGGTGGCAGTTTGGCGTATACGGGCGCGCCTTATTTAAGCGCGTCGGCTTGCTTAAAGTCGGGCGTTGGATACGTGACTCTGTTTGTGCCGAAAGGCATTTTGCCTTATTATCTTTTGAAAGCGCCCGAAGTGCTCGTCAGGCCCTTACGTGGGGAAACCGAGTTTGTATTCGATAGAACGTTTTTGTCTGATTTGCTTGCCTACGACGCGATTGCGTACGGTATGGGTATGGGCGCGACGGAAAACGTTTTGAAGGGCGCGAAATATTTATTGACGCACTACGAAGGGAAATTGTTGTTGGACGCGGACGCGCTGAACGCGTTGTCTATGTTAAGCGAAGGGGAAATGCAAACGCTGTTTGCTAAGAAAAAATGCGAAGTCGTTTTGACTCCGCATTGGAAAGAATTTTCACGGCTTGTAAAAAAAGAAATCGACGAAATCAAAGAAAAGGGTGTTGTTTTCTTGCAGACGTTTGCAAAGACTTTGGGCGTAACCTTGCTTTTGAAAGGCGCGACGACGACCATCGTCGATAAGACGGGTCAAACCACGCTCAATACGACGGGCTGTAGCGCGCTTTCTAAGGGTGGAAGCGGTGACGTTTTGTCGGGGTTGATTGCCGGGCTTATGGCAAGCGGTGCGTCCGTCACGGAAGGCGCGAGAATCGGCGCGTATTTTTTAGGGAAATCGGCGGAGATAGCATCTAAAGAACAGGGCGAATATTCGACTACGCCCACGGACGTCATCTCATACCTGGGTAGGGCGTTTTTAAGTTTGCAATAGGCAGGTACGCGTTTATTCGTACCCAAAAATGCGGATAAGGGCGGCGGAAAGTAATAAAACGACGCCAATAAAGACGTAATAAAAGGCGAAGGGCGAAATGCCTGCAAACAGCAAAAGCAACGCTCCGCCAGTCAAACACCGACGGGAGTTTTTCTTGGAAAAATACAGCCGAAGACGGCGCGTTTTGTTGGAAAACGGCGTTGGCTCGCCGACGTATGACGCGGGCAAAGCGTGGGCGTTTTTGACAAGCGTATAGACGTCCGTACCCGTTTTGACTTCGATGGAAAGACGATGGCAAAGCGCAAGCGCGTTTTCTTCAATTTCCGTGCAAAACAGAATTTTTTGCTTGCCCGTTTTTAAGCGTGAAAACGTTGCAACGTCGTCTGCGGAAACGGGTGAAAAGGTGAATTTTAGGAAATAAAATTCCGTTTTCGTGTATAGGCGCAACTTTCCAAAACGGTGGCACGGCGCGCTTTTTGAAGAAAGAAGGTTTTGAAAAAACACGGTTTTTCCTTCGTCGGAGAGCAGGTTTAGATGTAGTAAAAACCTGGTTTCGTCCCGTTCATCCGCGCGTTTTAAGTGCACGTTCTTTCGACGGTATAAAAGCCACGCGCCGACGGAAAACGCGGTAAGCAAACCGCAAACGGTGGCGAGAATTAGCGTGGATACCGCGTGAAGGCGAAGGGCTTTGAAAAGAAAAGCGGACGCGATTCCGCTTATCAAAAAGGCAAAAAATACGTCTGAAAGTAAGGCAAATTTTTTCATAAGTAAAGTGTTGCCGATTTTTTTGTACATTAAACTTGAAAAAAGCGAAAAAATATTGTATACTATATAAAAGGAGAAAGGTATGAGAATTGCAATTTTCGGCGGTTCGTTTAATCCCGTCCACAACGAACATATTCGTATGGCGAAATGCGCCGTTGCCGAACTTTCGCTGGATACTCTGTACGTAATGCCGGCGCATACCCCTCCGCACAAGCAAGGAAAATTGCTTGCGCCCAACGAAGAACGGTTAAACGCCTGTAAAATTGCGTTTGCAGGCGAAGAAAAAGTCGTTGTTTCCGATTATGAAATGCGTCAAGGCGGTACAAGTTATACCTATTTGACTTGTAGACATTTTCGCGCATTATATCCAAGTGCCGAAATTTTTTGGTTGGTGGGGACGGATATGCTCCGCGATTTCCCGACTTGGAAAAACCCCGACGACATCTTGTCGAACGTAACGCTTTGCGTTTGCGGACGCGCGGAACAATCGGACTGGGTGGACGAAGAGAATCAGAAATTTTACGAGTTATTCGGCAAAAGGTTTTTGACGATTTCGTATATGGGTAAGGACGTTTCTTCGACGGAAATTCGCGTTTTGTTAGGGGCAGGTATGGACGCAAGCGAATTTTTGGATAAAAACGTCGAAACATATATAAAAGAAAAAGGGACGTACGCCGTCCCGTTTGCCAAAGACGCGCTTGCTTTACAAAACGAGAAACGTCGCGCGCACTCTATCCGCGTTGCGTTGACCGCCGTCGAGCGTGCGAAGAGCTTAAAAATATCCGAAGACAAGGCGCTTTTGGCTTCGCTTTTGCACGACTGCGCGAAAAACTTGCCGAAAACTTCCCCTTACTTGCAGGGGTTTATCATGCCGACGGAGTGGGGTGACGTGCCCGACGAAGTGGCGCATCAGTTTGCAGGCGCGTACGTTGCGAAAACGTATTTTGCGGTGGAGGATGAAGACGTTGTAAACGCGATTCGCTTTCATACCAGCGCAAGACCGAATATGAGCGAGCTGGAAAAACTCGTCTTCCTTTCGGATATGGTGGAAGAAGGACGCCGATACGATGGGGTAGACAGGCTGAGAAAGTTGTTTTGGGAAGGCGAAAACTTGGACAAGTGCTTGGCGCTTGCTTTGAAAGAAACGCTGGCTTTTTTAGAGAAAAAGGGCGGAGAAATTTACCCTTTGACTCGGTTGGCGTGCGAATATTATAATAAGTGATTTACGGAGGGTAAATATGTCGAAGGTTACAAGTAAGGTTTTGGCGGAAGAAGTTTGCAAGGCGCTTGCGGACAAGTTGGGTAAGGATATCATTGCGTTGTACGTGCGCGAAAAAACCGACCTTTGCGATTATTTCATCATCGCAAGCGGTTCGTCTGCACCGCAAATCCGCGCCATGGGCGAACGCGTGGAAGAACTGGTGGAAAAGCATCTTGCCGTAGTGCCTACGCGTACGGAAGGCGTGCGCGACGGGCGTTGGGCGGTGGTGGATTACGGCGACGTCATCGTGCATATTTTCAACGACGAAACGCGTCTTTTTTATCATCTCGAACGTCTTTGGGCGGACGGCAACAATATGCTCCGTTTCAACGAAGAAAAGGGTGAATTAGAAAGCTAACCCCAAAAAAAGCAAAGGGCTTATTGAAATTTGATAGGTTTTGGCTCGCCGTAGTCCTGTTTTGGGCGACGGCGTTTCTTTTCTACTATATAATAAATAGGTTGTTGAGAAGTGCCGGGATTCGGCGCTTCTTTTTTCGTGTTCGCGTCCGTTTTGTCGTCCGTTTTGTCGTTGGGTTCGTCTTTAGGTGGGCTACGTCGCGCCTGCCAGCCTTCTCTTGCAAGCTTGATAACGTGCGCGCCGAAAAAGGAAAGCGCGAATAGGATAAAAAGCCAAATACACCCCTTTACAGGCAGGGATAAAAGTAGGTTGTTTGCAGAAAATCCGTTCATGGCACAAGTATAGCTTGAAAATACTTTCACAATTTGGAGAAAAATGGAATAAACGCGCTGGTTTTGTCCGATACTTTGAATATGGAACAAGTACAAGCAATAAAAACGGAAGGCGTGACGATTACTACGCAAGAGGCGGAAGAATACTGCGCCTTCAAAAAACAAAAAAAGACGGCGGAAATTTTGTCCGCAATGCGGAAAACGACGGCGCTTTCCAAGGGGCTTATGGACGTGACGGGATTGTGCGAACGCGCGCTTCGCTTGCAAATGGCGAGCGTGAAAACGTTGCCGACTGTGTTTTTGGGATACCGCGACGCGTTTTTAAGAAACGGTGTGCGCGCGGACTGTATCGTCGGCGGAACGGGCGAAACGTTTTCTAAGGCGAAGGCGTGCGAAACGAAATGCGCCGTGCGCTTGGGCGCGCGGGAAATCAGTTTGGTGCTCACGCCGTCGCTGATTGCAAACAGTCGTTATGCAGAACTGAAAAAGGAAGTAAAAAAGGTAAAGCGCGCCGCAAAAAAGTGCGTATTTAAGGTGTGCGTCGTCAACGAATATCCGCGCGCTACTTTGACACGGCTTGGCAGGCTCGTTTCGGAGATGGGCGCGCAATATTTCAGTATACCCTATTTCCCTGGATGCGAAACGTTGAAAACGGAACTTGGCGACGGGTGTTTGTTAGAAGTTACGGGCGTGAAAACTTTGGAAGATTTCAAAAGATTGACGTCGGCTGGCGTGGGCAGAATCGTACTTTCCAACGCCTGGGAATTGTACGTGGAGTGGATGCGCGAAGTGGAGAAAATCACGCTGGATACCACCAAGGTTGCGAAGGCGCAAACGTCTACTAAGGACGCTTCCGCGGTGGCGCAAAAGGTGCAAAATTTTCCACGGATTACGGAAGTTTCGTCGGCAACTGAAAAGAAAATGGGGTAGGCAGGTACGAGCTGAATTAAAAATAGACATATTTATAGAAGGCAACGCATACGATAGGGATATGAAGAAGAAATCCCTGGTTTGCGTTGCTTTTTTAATGGTTTTTGGGTTTGTTTTCGCCCTATTTCTTTGTTTTGGCGCGTTGAACGGCGCGGTTGCCGTTTCCGCCGTACAGGACGGGGGGATGAAAATCGTGGTAGATGCAGGACACGGTGGCGTGGACGGGGGTGTCGTTGGGGTGAAAACGGGCGTGAAGGAGAGCGACGTCAACCTTGAAATTGCCTATAAACTGTGCGACGAATTGACGGATTTGGGTTTTGACGTCGTGATGACGCGAAAGACGAAAGCAGGACTGTACGGCACGGCGACGGGCGCTTTTAAGCGACGGGATATGCTAAAACGGAAGGAAATTATACAACAAACAAATCCGTCGATGGTGATTTCCGTGCACCAAAACCGTTATCCGTCGCAATCGGTGCGCGGGGCGCAAGTCTTTTACGACAAAAACAGCGAAGGGGGCAGGGCGCTTGCGGTTGCCGTACAGGACAGGGTAAATACGTTGTACGAAAGCGAAAACGTGAAAAGGCGAAACGCGACGCAAGGCGCGTATTTTATGTTGCAATGCTCGTTGTCGCCGTCGATAATCGTCGAGTGCGGATTTTTATCAAGCCCAAAAGACGAAACTTTGCTGTGTTCGCAAGATTGGCAACGCTCGGTGTCGAAAGCCATCGTGTACGGCGTCGTCGATTATTTGGAAGGACGAGTGGCGTAGGTGCGCTCCTTTTGAAAAAAAGTTTATTTTTGATTTGAAATTTTCGTGAATTGCTTGAAATTTCTTTGCGCTTATGGTATAATAACCATAAGCGTATTTTTACGCAAGAAATTACGGAGTGGACTATGCTGACGGCGAGAGAGTTTTTAACCGAGCGAGAAGTTTTACAAATCAGTCCCGTAACGTTGGCGTTCGTCGGCGATGCGGTGTATTCGCTGTACGTTCGTGAACGTCTGGCTTTGGAAGTGGGCGGAAAGAGTGCGGAGTTGCAAAAGGTTGCCTCGAAGGTGGTTTCCGCAAAGGGACAAAGCGAAACGTTGGACGCGCTTTTGGGCTTGTTTACGGAAGAAGAGGCGGACGTGTTTAGACGCGCGAAAAACGCGAAAAAGAACACGAAAAGCAAAAGCGCAAGCCATTTAGAATACAACCGTTCGACGGGTTTTGAAGCGGTGCTTGGTTATTTGTACTTAACAGGCAAGGAAACGCGGATTAAAGAACTGTTGCAGGCAAGTAAAACGGATTTTTCGGCGGTGGAAACGGCAAAGCCGTTTCGCCCCGTACATAGATAAAAGTAGGTGAAAAAGTGAAAACGGAAGGAAGAAACGCGGTTATCGAGTTGTTGAAAACGGGCAAAAACGTCGACAAGATTTTGTTGGAAAAGGGGGCGCAGGGCTCGCTTGGTTTGATTTTTGCGGAAGCGAGAAAAAAGAATTTGCGCGTGCAGTTCGTGGACAAGCGCGTTTTGGATAAGGAAAGCGAAACCAAACGTCACCAAGGCGTCATTGCGTTTACGACGGATTACGAATATTACGATTTGGACGATATTATCGCCGAGAAAAAGAGCGAAAAAGGCGGTTTCGTCGTGCTTTGCGACGGGATTGAAGACGTGCACAATTTGGGTAGCATTATCCGTGTGGCGGAGTGTGCCGGTGCGGACGGCGTCGTCATTACGAAATCGGGTTCGGCGTCGGTTACGGAAAGCGTAATTCGTATTTCGGCGGGCGCGGCGGAGCATATGAAGGTTGCCAAAGTGGGCAACTTAAACCAAGCGGTTGAAAAGTTGCAGGCAAACGGGTACTGGGTGTACGCGCTTGAAGCCGGTGGCGAAGACATTTATAAAGAAAAGTTTGACGGAAACGTTGCGCTTGTTGTAGGTGGCGAAGACTGTGGCGTAAAGCGGTTGACGAAGGAAAAATGCGATAAGGTTTTGTCCTTGCCTTTGCAGGGGAAAGTCAATTCGTTAAACGCGTCGGTGGCGCTTGGAATAGCGTCGTACGAAGTCGTGAGAAACAGGTTGTAAAAAATGGCGAAAGAAAGGGGAAAAATAAAGGACGAAGCGTTGGCGATGGCGTTTCAATCGGGCGATAAGCAAGCGATGAACGAGTTGCTTGTGCGTTATGCTGGATTTGTCAAAAGCTGTGCGCGGAAATTCTTTCTCGTCGGTGGGGAAACGGACGATTTAATCCAGGAAGGGATGATGGGTCTGTGTCGCGCCGTTGCGGAATACGACGCGGAGAAGGAAAAAGGGAGCAGTTTCAAAACCTTTGCTAAGCTTTGCGTGTCCAGGCGGATTATCGACGCCGTAAAAAAGGCGAACCGCAAGAAAAACGCGCAGACGTTCTCTTTGGATACGGCGCAAACGGGCGTAGATTTAGACCCGGACGAAGCGTTGATTTTTGACGACGAGCAACGGGAATTGAAGGAAAAAATGAGCCGTGTTTTGTCGGATTTTGAGTTTAAGGTGGCGTCTATGTACATCGAAGGGATGAGCTGTGCGGACATCACGGAAGCGACGGGACGGCCTTATAAAAGCGTGGACAACGCTTTGCAAAGAAGCAAAAGAAAATTATCGGAAATTTTTGGGGTATAAAGGAGAAAAAGATGGCGCATTTGGCATTATACCGTATGTTTAGGCCGACGAATTTAAGCGAAGTCGTCCGTCAGGAGCATATCGTAACGGTACTCAAAAACCAAATCGATACGGGCAGGGTAGGACACGCCTATCTATTTTGCGGACCGCGCGGTACGGGGAAAACGAGTATCGCGAAAATTTTTGCGCTGTCTATCAACTGCGAGCATCCCAAAGACGGCTCGCCCTGTGGACAATGCGCGACGTGTAAGGCGCTTAAAGACCCTGCAAATTTAGACGTTTCGGAAATCGACGCGGCGTCGAACAACGGCGTCAACGAAATTCGTGATTTGCGTGAAAAGGTGCAATATCCGCCCGTGGCAGGCAAGTATAAAGTGTACATCATCGACGAAGTGCATATGCTTTCGCCACAGGCGTTCAACGCGCTTTTGAAAACGCTGGAAGAACCGCCTTCTCACGCCGTATTCGTCTTGGCGACGACGGAGGCGCAGAAAATTCCCGCGACGATTTTGTCAAGGTGTATGCGTTTTGATTTTAAGTTAATTCCGCAGTCGGATTTGGAAGAACGCCTTCGTTTGGTGCTCGATAAAATCGGAAAAACGTACGACGCGGAAGCGGTTTCCGCCATCGCAAGGGCGGGCGCAGGTAGTGTCCGTGATATGCTGTCCTTGGCGGATACGTGCGTTTCGTACACGTCGGGGAAACTTACCTACGCGGACGTAACGACGGTGCTTGGCAACGCGGATTTTGCGGAAATCGGCAGGCTTTGTTATTCCATTTTGAAAGGGGACGCAGGCGCGTCGTTCGAGCGCGCGGAAGCATTTCTTTCCGCAGGCAAAAGCGTGGGGTTGCTCCTTAAAGACGTTTTAGACTACTTAAACGCGTGCGCGGTTGCGCTCACCTGTCGGGACGGGAAATCTATACTCGCTTTGCCCGACGGCGCGTACGACGAAGTGCTTACCGTTGCGAAATCGACGGACGGGCATAGGCTTTTGCGCGTAACGGAAATTTTTACGGACGTGGAAACGGAACTGAAATATTCGTCTTCGCCCCGTATCCTTTTTGAAACGGCGGTTTTGAAGGCGAGTATGCCTAAGCAGGACTACGATATGGAAGCGTTGATTGCAAGAATCGTTGCCCTGGAAAAACAGATTGCGGAAGGCGTCGTGGTCAAAAACGACGGGGGCAGGGTTGCTCCTATCGAAGAAAAACCGCCTGTAAAGTCGGAAGAAAAGCAGGCGGAAACGAAGGTGGAAACGGACGATTTTCCGCCCATGCTCGACGTGCCACCCGATGAAACGGAAACGGGTGGAAGCGCGTATTTCGAATATGCACCGAAGGCAAAACCCGTTGTAGAAACCCCCAAAGTGGTAGAACCCACGCCCGTAAAAACGGCGAAACCCGTTGTGAAAGGGGATGCGAAATCGACGTTCGGCGCGTTTTTAAGAAGTGTGAGAAAGACGGCGAAAAACGGTGTTCTGATTGCGCTTTGTATGGATTTACACGCGGAATACGAAGACGACGTTTTCGTCTTGTATACGGACAGCGAAACGGTGCACCGCTCGTTGAAGAAGGAAGAACATTACGCACTTATCACGCAGGCGTTTGAAGGTGTCGGCTTGGGTGCGGATGCGTTTGATATTCGTTTGCGTGGCAAAAAATCGGACAATTTTACGCAGGGCGTCAACGAGATTAAAGAAACGTTCGCCGGGGTAAAAGTGGAAATCAAATAAAAAGAGCGCACGAAAGCGCGAAGGAGTTAGAATATGGCTGGATTCAAAGGGGCAAACAACAATATGCAAAATTTGATGCGTCAGGCGCAAAAGATGCAAGAAGAAATGGAAAAGACGGCGGAACTGTTGGATGATTGGGAAATCGTAGGCACGTCGGCTGGCGAAGCGGTGGTCGTGTATATGAACGCGAAGAAAATCATCAACGGGATTGAGCTGGACGAAAGCATCGTTGACCCCGAAGACGTTGAAATGCTGGAAGACTTGATTATGGCTGCTATCAACGACGGCTATGCAAAGGCGGACAAGGTCTACGAAGAAAAAATGGGCAGATACGGCGATATGGGCGCGCTTGGGGGTATGATTTAATCGATGGAAGTATTTATCGAGCCGATTGGTCGGCTGATTAACGAATTTTCCAAACTCCCCGGCGTCGGCAAGAAAACGGCGCAACGCTACGCGTATAAGATTATCGATATGTCGGAATCGGACGCGCGCGCGTTTGCGGACGCAATTATCGGCGTAAAGCGGAAGGTGAAATATTGCAAGGTTTGCGGTAATTTTACCGAAGAAGAAACGTGCGGAATCTGTCGCACGCGCGACCACTCGCTCGTTTGCGTCGTGAAAGAGCCCAAGGACGTTTTAGCAATTGAAAAATTGCACGAATTTAAGGGGGTTTACCACGTTTTGCACGGGGTAATCGACCCACTTTCGGGCGTTGGGCCTAACGATATTAGAATTCGCGAATTGCTTGCGCGTATTCAAGAAAAACAGGTAAAGGAAGTCATCGTCGCAACGAATCCCGACGTTTCGGGGGATGCGACGGCGATGTATATTGCAAAACTCATTAAGCCGTTCGACGTTACCGTTACAAGGCTTGCCCACGGGATTCCCATCGGCTCGGAAATCGAGTACACGGACGAAGTTACGTTGGCGCGCGCCTTTGTCGAACGCAATAAAATGTAAAAACGGGGGTAACTATTATGAAAATATCGGTGCTTGGTTGTGGGCGTTGGGGCTCGTTTATCGCGTGGTATCTTTGCGGTTGCGGTCACGACGTGTATTCTTGGGGACCTGAAGACGATTATTCGTACAAGGTCTTGAAGGAAACGGGCAAAAACGAGTACGTGGAATTAGACAAGCGCATCCATTTGACGTGCGATTTGCAAGAAGCGGTAGAGCACGCGGAAACGATTATCATTTCCATTTCATCGCAAGGTCTTCGCGGTTTTATGAAACGTATTACTGCATACGACGTGTCGAAAAAGAATTTCGTGCTTTGTATGAAAGGCATTGAAGTTTCGACGGGTTGCAGACTTTCCGAGGTCGTTTGTCAAAGCGGTGTTTCGCCCGACAACGTCGCCGTTTGGGTTGGTCCTGGGCATATCCAGGCGTTTACGCAAGGTATCCCCAACTGTATGGTTATCGACTCGGCGAACGTGGAACTGAAAACGAAGCTTGCCAACGAGTTCAAAAGCGATTTGATTCGTTTCTATTACGGCGAAGATTTAATCGGCACGGAAATCGGCTCGGCGGCGAAAAACGTAAT
>JAZRDK010000086.1:0-20878 GCA_045660225.1 Candidatus Scatosoma sp. | reverse complement strand
GCAACATCATCGTCGGCTTGAACACGGACGGCGATTACGTGCGCGCGAAGGATATTCCAGGCGCGGTAGGTTCGATGGCGGTACTCTTAAAAGACGCCATGAAACCCAACCTTGTGCAGACGTTAGAGCATACGCCGGCGTTTATCCACGGCGGTCCGTTTGCGAATATTGCCCACGGCTGTAACAGCGTGCAGGCGACGTACTGCGCGATGAGCCTTGCGGAATACGCGGTTACCGAAGCGGGCTTTGGCGCGGATTTGGGCGCGGAAAAGTTTTTGGACACGAAATGCCGTACGGCTGGCATCGAACCTGACTGTATCGTCATCGTGGCGACGGTCAAGGCGTTGAAACTGCACGGCGGAGCGGAAAAAGCTACGCTTGCGCAAGAGAATTTGGACGCCCTTGCAAAGGGTATGCCCAACCTTTTGAAACATATCGAAACGATGAAGGACGTGTATAAAAAGCCCGTCGTCGTTGCGATGAACCGTTTCTTTACCGATACGCAGGCGGAAACGGATTTCGTGATTGAAGAAGTGCAAAAAGCAGGCTCGGTTGCCGTATTTACGGACGTGTTCTTGAAGGGTGGAGAAGGCGGTAAAGAGTTGGCGGAAGAAGTCGTGAAAGCGTGCGAAACCCCGTCTAAGCTTTGCCATCCTTACGAATTAGAAGACGGCGTATGTGAAAAGATTGACAAGATAGCCAAGAAGATTTACGGCGCGGACGGCGCGGAGTTCTCGGAAGAAGCGCTGAGAAAAATCAAGACGATAGAAGAAAAGGGCTGTGGAAATTTGCCCGTGATTATTGCAAAGACGCAGTACTCGCTTTCGGACAATCCCGACCTGCTTGGACGTCCTACCGGCTTTAGAATTACCGTGCGCGACGTCGTGTTGAAGGGCGGTGCAGGGTTTATCGTTGCGATTGCAGGCAAAATTATGCTGATGCCCGGTTTGGGCGCGCATCCTGCCGCGGAAAAAATAGACTTGCTTTCGGACGGCACGATTGTCGGCTTGTCGTAACAAACAAAAAATCAAACACAATCGAGAAGGAATATGGAAAAAATAGAAGCAACGAATTTCATTGAACAAATCATCAACGACGACATTGACGCGGGGAAAATCAACGCGGTGCAAACGCGTTTTCCGCCCGAACCTAACGGGTATTTGCATATCGGACACGTCAAGAGTATGATGGTTAACTTCGGTACGGCGAAAAAGTTTGACGGGAAATGCAACCTGTTTTTCGACGATACCAACCCGTCCAAGGAAAAGACGGAATTTGTCGACGCCATTAGAAAGGATATTTCGTGGATAGGGTATAACTGGGCGAAGGAAGTGTACGCATCCGACTTCTTCCAAAAGATTTACGACTACGCCGAACAGTTGATTATGGACGGAAAGGCGTTCGTTTGCGATTTGTCGCCCGAAGAAATCAGTGCGACGCGCGGTTCGCTTACCGAAGCAGGGAAAGAAAGCCCGTATAGAAACCGTAGCGTGGAAGAAAACTTGACGCTGTTTAGGGAAATGAAGGCAGGCAAATACCCTGACGGGAGCAAGTGCTTGCGTGCGAAAATTGATATGGCGTCGCCGAATATGAACATGCGCGACCCCGTCATTTACCGCATCTTGCGTTGTACGCATCACCGTACGGGCGACGCTTGGTGTATTTATCCTATGTACGACTACGCGCATCCTATCTGCGATTATTTGCAGGGCGTAACGCACTCGCTTTGCACTTTGGAATTTGAAGACCACAGACCGTTGTACGACTGGGTAGGGATTCAGCTTGGTTTTGCGCCGAAGCCCCGTCAAATCGAATTTGCGCGTCTTGCGGTGACGAATACCGTAATGTCGAAACGCTATCTTAAAAAGCTGGTCGAAGAAGGACACGTGCACGGTTGGGACGACCCGCGTATGCCTACGGTAACGGGGCTTAGAAACCGTGGTGTTCCCCCCGAAGCGCTCATCGATTTCTGTACGAAAATCGGCGTCGTAAAGGCGAATTCCGAGTGTCAGCTTTCCTATTTAGAAGCGTGCATTAGGGACAACTTAAACGAAAATGCAGAGCGTGCAATGGCGGTTTTAGACCCCTTGAAGGTTACCATCACCAACTATGAAGGCGTGGAAGACGTAGAGGCGACGTTGCATCCCTTAAAGCCCGAGCTGGGCACGAGAAAGGTGGCGTTTTCTTCCGTCGTGTATATCGACAAGTCGGACTTTGCGGAAATTCCGCCCCCTAAATATCAGCGTTTGAAACCGGACGGCTACGTTCGTTTGAAGGGCGCGTACATTATCCATTTGGACGAAATTGTGAAGGACGAAAAGGGCGAAGTGGTGGAACTGAAGTGTTCGTACGTACCCGAAAGCCGTTCTTCCAACGACACCAGCGGTTTGAAGGTGAAAGGCACGATTCAATGGGTAGACGGGCGCACGGGCGTGGACGTGGAAATCCGCAAGTACGGCGTATTGCTTAAAGACGCGGAATATCCCGGTCAGGACTTTGGCGAACGTATGAATTTGGACAGCGAGCATATCTTCCACGGCAAGGCAGAGCCCTACCTTGCAAACTGCGAAGACGGCACGCCTTTCCAGCTGATGCGCGTAGGCTATTATAAAAAGTGCAAAGACGAAAAGGGCGGACTCGTCCTTTCTGAAATCGTTTCGCTCAAAGACAACTTTAACAAGTAAAGGAGGGAACTTATGCGTTCTTTATATTCGATATTAGCGCTACAAGACGTCGCTTTGAAATTGCCGTTGTACGGCGTCATTGCGATTTCCGTGGTGGCGTTGATTGCGTTTATCATCGGATTCGTCAAAGGATTCCGTAGGGTCAGTTGGGGTGGATTTTTCCTTTTGACGGCTACGGCTGTGGCGGTTCTCTTATTAAAGAAAGTTCCGTTTAGCGGTGCGTATACGGGCGACCAGGCGAAGGTGATGAATTTCGTTTGGGCGTTGGCTATGATGGGCGCAAGCGTCATCGGCTCGCTGTTGATTTACGGGATTTTAGGCGGAATTCTTCGTCCTAAGATGAAGTGGTCGAAAAAGAAGAAAATCGAAGTGGACAATTACGGTTTCGAATACGAAATCGACGACGACTGCGACGACCCGGAAGATATTCGCCGTCACGGCAAAACGCTCGTTAAGCAAGGCTTTGGTAAGCCGAACGTCTTGACGCGTATTCTCGGCGGTTTGTTTTCGGCAATCAACGCGTCCCTGGTGGTGGCGCTTATCTATGCCATCGGGCTTTTGCTGGTAGACGCAACCGGGCTTAGAAACGGTGGGTTGGGGCATATGTTCAACGTGGAAGCGGCGCGTACGGCGTTGGCTTGGACGAGAGCGTACGCTTTGGATTTCCTGTCCGTTGCCATCGTGTTCTTGTTTACTTATCGCGGTTGGAAGACGGGTTTCTTAAGCGCAATCCGCTCCTTCTTCGTTACCATCGGTGCGGTTGCTTTGGTGGCGTTTAGCTTTGTAATTCCTTTCCACGGCACGCTTTCTACCATGTATTTCTTCAACGCATTGATTAACAGATGTACGGCAATGTGCGCATCGTTCGGCGAGCTCAGCGGTGTGATTGGCAAGGTGACGGCAGGCGTATTTATCGCGCTGTTCAGCGTGCTTTGCGTGGTACTTATCAACGTGTTGCTTGCGATTATTTGCCGTAAGCTGGAAGCGGGCTTTGCAAGGGTTGTAGACGGCACGCTTGGTTGCGTTGTCGGCTTGGTAATAGGCGTCTTAATTACCGTTGCGATTTGGGCAGTTTTGTACGTTTTGAATTATTTTGGTATCTTCTACGTCAGCGAGATTTTCGAAAGCAACGCGGTAATTTCCAAGGCGTTCTTCGAAGCGGTAGAAGTGTACGTAAAACCGTTTGTTCAAAAATACTTAGTCGCATAAAGACAAAAAGAAAACCCCGCCTTATGGGCGTTTTCCATAGGGATTTTTTAGAACATTATAAAAGAGTAGCAAAGATTTGCTACTCTTTTCTTTTTTGCTCTGCAAAACACACCATTTAACGTTGTTAAGTATAGTGTAGTATACCTATAAAGATTTTTGACAAAAAGTCAAGAACTCGATAAAAGGGAATTTGTTTATCGTATGTTTTTTACGTTCGACTCTATCTGTTTTATGATATTTATAAACTCCTCATCGCTCTTTCCCGTTGGGTCGGGCAATCCCCAATCGTCATTGAAGGCTCTACCAATGAACGGGCATCCAACATCGCATCCCATTGCGATTGCAACATCGGGTAGAGGTATTTGATGAAAGGTTTTACTGTACTGCGTTTGCTCCATATCAATTCCATAAAGCACTTTCAACAGCCGTACTGCATCCTGATTTATTTGTGGTTTTGTTTCAGTACCTGCTGAGTAAAAATCAAATTCATTTCCGCGCAGATATTTTCCAAGAGCTTCGGCAATTTGACTTCGACACGAATTATGCACGCAAATAAATGCTATTTTCTTTTTCATTTGAAGGGACACCTCGTACCTATACACTGATTGTTTTGCGCGGAGTGAAGACACTTAATTTCATCAAGCTCCATTTCAACGCCGAGTGATGTTTTTGCAAACTCTACGGCTTTTTTGATAGAGATATACGAATCACGCTTGCAACAACGCGGGCCACCGATTTCTCCGATTGCACCCAGGGCGGAGGAGGTCATCTTATTCGACAATCCCCACGCCTCATTTGCAAGAGGCGTTGAACCTGTAACAATAGACACGAACATTCCGGCGCTTACACCTGCACCGCAAGCCCCCCAAAATCCGCAAGCGCCTCCGGGAACTTTCTTTCCTCTCGCCTGCATTTCAGAAAGCGCTTTTACAAGCTCTATTTCGCCACCTGCATTTTTATATGCGGTAAGTAATGCCGAGCCAACCATCACGTGATGTTCGGGGCCGTGCATATGGCAAAACGGCAGAGCCATCAGTTTTTGAATAATCTCAATGGGGTTTTTCGAGCTTTCGACAAGACATACTCCTATAATACTATCCATCCCCTGCGAGTGGCATTCGTTGCATACGTAGTGACCGTTCTCGCAAACGGTTTTACTCTTTTCTTTTTTATGGCAGATGGCGCATTCCATCAGCTCATCGTTTTCTAAATATTTCAGCAACGCACCGCATATCAAGCACTCGTCTTTCATAATTAACCTCAACAAATTCTTATTTATCGGTAAGTTTATTATAACATAAAATTAACATGAATTCAATCTGTTTTACATAGGCAAAAGAAAACTCGACTTACTTTAAGTCGAGTTTTCTAAATTGTTTAATTAAAATCTCTACGGAAAGAGCGATAAGGCGGGGTTGTGTTTATTTTTTTGCGGAAAGTCGTAAAACGTAATCGACGTTTTTCATCCCGTTTCCGAGGTCGATAATTTCTTCCTTGTCGATGGTAAATCCGTTTTTTAGATAACATTTTAAGGCGCGCGCGTTGTGTTGGTTGACGTTCAAAAGCACGTCTTTTTTGCGTTTCAAAAGCTCGGTCAACGCATACACGGGGTATCCCTTCCCGCGAAATTCGGGCAAAAGATACAACTTGTCTAAGTACACGTGGTCTTCGCGCTCGCAAAACACCAAGACGCCTGCGTCGCCAAGTTTTTTGTACTCGTACCCAAGCGCAAGATAGTGCGCGATGCCTTCTTTAGAAAAGTATTTGTCAAGGAGCGTCAAAATTTGTTTTTCGGGCAAAAAACCGCCGTAGGTTTCCAGCCAAATCGGACGCATAAATTCGTATAAGCCGTCGAAATCAGACGCAGTAAAATCCGTCATTTGCATAAAAACACCCAAATCCTTCAAAATAGTGAAAAATATATAGATAATTTAATAAAATATTATCATATTTTATCTTGAAAATCAAGAGAAAAGGTGCTATAATATAAACTAGAATAAAACGTGCGGATAAAAAACCCCTTCTCTTTTAGAAAAAGAGAAAAATGGCGATAATAAAAAACGCACGACTAAGGAGAACAAATGAGTTATTTGAAAGACAATTTCCTTTTAGAAACGAAAACGGCAGAACGTTTGTATTTTAACTATGCGAAAGATATGCCTATTTTCGATTACCATTGCCACCTTCCAGAAAAGCAGATTTTGGAAAACAAGGGCTTTAACGACGTGTACGAAATTTGGCTGGCAGGCGACCATTACAAATGGCGTTTGATGCGTAATTTCGGCATTAACGAAGCGTATATTACGGGCGATAAATCGAACAAGGAAAAATTCCTTGCGTACTGCAAGACCTTGGGCACGGCGTTTGGCAACCCTTTATACCACTGGTCGCAACTTGAGTTGAAGGAATTTTTCAACTGCGAATTAGAAATCAATGAAGAAAACGCGGAAATTATTTGGAATTGGTGCAACGATTATATTCGCTTGAACAACATCACGCCCCAAAGCCTTATCGAACAGTCGAACGTTACGCACATTTTCACGACCAACGAAGTGTTTGACGATATGACGACTTTCGAAGAAATTGCGAAGAAGGATTATAAGTTCAAGGTAATCCCTGCTTTCCGTGGCGACAAGATTATGAACATCGAAGCGGACGCGTACAACGGGTTTGTGGACAAGCTTGGCGACGTGAAAAACTTGGACGATTTGGAAAAGGCGCTCGAGGAACGTTTGCTTGCGTTTATGAAAGTCGGCACGACGGCAAGCGATATTTCCGTACAACACGTGTACCCGATTCCCGAACGCGCGGACGCGGAAAAGGCGTTTGCAAAGCGCAGGGGCGGGGATAAGGTAACCAACGAAGAAATGGAAATCTTCAAAGGCTATATCACCTATTTCCTTTTCAAATTGTACGCAAAATACGACATTGCAACCGAACTCCATATCGGCGCAATGCGTAACAACAACACCGCAATGTTTAATTCTATCGGCGCGGACACGGGCTTTGACAGTATCGCGGAAGACAACAGTATTTATTATATGTCCCGTCTTTTCGACCGTTTGAACAGCGAAAACTCGCTGCCTAAAACCATCGTGTTCAACTTGAATCCGAAACTCAACGCGGAAATTATGACGCTCATCGGCTCGTTCCAAAGCGACGAAGCGAAAGGCAAGATGCAATACGGCCCGGCTTGGTGGTTCTTGGACAACAAAGTGGGTATGGAAAAGCATTTGCTTGATTTGACGGCAACGGGGCACATCGCTACGTTCGTCGGTATGCTTACGGACAGTCGTTCGCTGCTTTCTTATCCCAGACACCACTACTTTAGACGTATTCTTTGCAACTTCCTTGGCGGTATGATGGAACGTGGCGAAATGACCGCGGACGAAGCGCGCGTAGGCAAAGTGGTGCAGGATATTTGCTATTACAACTCGATTAACTATTTGAAGATGAAATAAGGAGAAATAAAATGGATAAAGTAATTCCCGTAGTCGTTATTAAAGAACTTGCAGACACGTTGCCCACGCTGAAGGCGCTTAAAGAAGGCGGTGTCAACTGTGCGGAAATCACCTTCCGTACCGCTTGCGCGGCGGAAGCGATTGCGCTTGGTGTAAAGGAATTTCCTGACATGAACATCGGCGCAGGCACGGTTATCAATGCCGAACAATGCGAAAAAGCGCTTGTGGCAGGCGCGAAATTTATCGTTTCGCCTGGACTTTCCGTGGACGTTGCAAAAATTTGTATCGCAAGGGGCGTGCCTTACTATCCCGGTTGCGTAACGCCTACTGAAATTATGCAGGCAATCGATTTGGGCTTGAACGTAGTCAAGTTCTTCCCGGCAAACGTGTACGGCGGATTGAAAGCGCTCAAAGCACTTTCCGCGCCCTTCCCCCAGATTAAGTTTATCCCTACGGGTGGCGCTGACCTTTCCAACCTTGCGGAATTTCTTGCTTTTGAAAAGGTGTATGCGGTTGGCGGTAGCTTTATGATGAAAGGCGATATCACCGCAAACTGTAAGGAGATTTGCAAAATCGTAGAAGGCTAATATGACGAAGGCAAAGATTTTCAGCGAAATTAGGGGTTATTTGTTCATGCTGATAGGCTGTATCGCCTACGGCTTGTCGACAAGTCTGTTTTTAGCACCGAACACGATTGTTGCAGGCGGTGCGTCGGGGCTTGCCGTTATGCTAAACTATCTCAACGAAAACTTGCCGATAGGTATGACGGTCATCGTTATCAATATCCCCATTTTGGCGTTTGGCATTAAGTTTCAGGGATGGAAGTTTATTTATCGCTGTCTTGTAACCATCGTGACGTTGGGCGTCGTTACCGACCTTTTGGCGTACCTGCCTACGATAACGGACGACGGCGTATTGGCGTCGTTGTACGGTGGCGTTTGCCAGGGTATCGGCATCGGCTTGTTCGTTAGATACGAGTTTTCAAGCGGTGGCACGGAGCTTTTGGGAAGGCTGGTTGCACATTTTTGGAAGGGTATGAAAATCCCCGTTTTGGTCGGGATTTTGGACGGTATTATCGTCGTGCTTGGCGCAATCGTAACGCGCACCCCTAACAATATGTTGTACGCGCTTATCGTCGTGTTTGTCAGCACGAAGGTTTCCGAAGTGGTTTTGGTCGGCTTGGAAAAGTCCAAGCTTTGCATTATCATTACGGACAAGGGCGCAGAACTTTCGGATACGTTGGTGAAGAACAGTCCGCGTGGCGTAACCATGCTTTCAGGGCGCGGTATGTACACGCATAAAGACCACGACGTGTTGTTGACGTGCGTGAAGAATAGACAACTGACTCAGTTAAAGCAACTTGTAAAGAGCGTGGACAAGACCGCGTTTATTATCATTAACGAGTCCGTCGAAGTCAGGGGGCAAGGCTTCCAGGCTTTGGACGAAGACGAAAAAGACGTCGTTGAAAAGGCGCTCGCCTTGGACGTGGTAGGGGCAAACGAAGAAAGCGTTGCGCTCACTAAACAGGATTAAAAAAAGAAAAAATATAAATTATAGGGGTATATCAACTATGAAAAAAATCGTAACTTTTGGCGAATTGATGTTAAGACTTGCACCTGAAAACTATCTTCGTTTCGTGCAGAGCAAAAAATATGAAGCGACGTACGGCGGTGCGGAAGCAAACGTAGCCGTTTCGCTTGCAAACTACGGCATGGACGTAGCGTTCGTATCCAAGCTCCCTTCCCACGAAATCGGTCAGGCAGCGGTAAACTCGCTTAGAAAATTCGGCGTAGACACGACGAAAATCGTACGCGGTGGCGAAAGAGTAGGTATTTACTACTGTGAAAAGGGCGCGTCGCAAAGACCTTCCAAGGTCGTTTACGACAGAGCGTATTCGTCGATTGCAATGGCAAACAAGGCGGATTTCGACTGGTCGGCAATCTTTGAAGGCGTAGAGTGGTTCCACTTCACGGGCATTACGCCGGCTTTGTCGGATGCGGTTGCGGAAATTTGCGTAGAAGCTTGTAAAGAAGCGAAAAAGAGAGATATCACGATTTCTTGCGACTTGAATTTCAGAAAGAAACTTTGGTCGAAGGAAAAGGCAGGCAAGGTAATGGCTGAGCTTTGCGAATATATCGACTACTGCATCGCAAACGAAGAAGACGCGAAGGACGTATTCGGCATCGAAGCGGACAACACGGATATCTACGGCGGTAAATTGAACCGTGAAGGGTATATCTCCGTTGCAAAGAAATTGACGGATAGATTTAACTTCAAGGGCGTTGCAATCACCCTTCGTGAAAGCAAGAGCGCAAGCGACAACGACTGGTCGGGTATGCTTTACACCAACGGCGAAGCGGTGTTCTCGAAGAAATATTCGATGCATATCGTAGACAGAGTAGGCGGTGGCGACTCCTTCGGCGGGGGGCTTATCTACTCGCTTGTAAACGGTTACGACGCGCAAAGCGCGATTGAGTTTGCGGTTGCGGCAAGTTGCTTAAAGCACTCGATTGAAGGCGACTACAATATGGTTTCCTTGTCGGAAGTGAAAAACCTTGCTGGTGGCGACGCAAGCGGACGCGTACAAAGATAATCAAAACAAAAATCCCCCTGGCGATTACGCCAGGGGGATTTTTTTATTCCTTCGTTTCTTTTTGTTCGGTGGGTTTTCTTTCCGAAAGCCCAACCGCCTGTTCGACGGGAACGGAGAAGGCGATGCCCTGACCAGGGCTGTCCAAGCCAACCGTTTTATACAATCCGCGAAGAAGGGGGTCTTTTAATTTCTTGGGCACGAGAATCATCACAATTTCCTTTTCGGGGTCAATCGTGATATGGAAAAAGGTTTCCGCTTCCTTATTCGCCGTACCGCGCGCGTTAATTACCGTGCCACCGCCTGCGCCTAAGGACTTGGCTACGTCCATCACCGTTTCGCTGTAACCGCTGTTTACAATACAAAAAATCGCTTCGTATTTATATTCCATTTGTTATCTCTCCTTTCACGCTTTGTGATTGCTTAAAAAACGGTACATAGCGACGCCGATGACACTGGACATCGGCAGGGTAAACGCGATGCCTTTCCCGTTTTTAATGGTGGCGAATTTGTCTTCTAACGCTTGCAAGGCTTCGGCGACTTTGTCTTCACGAATTACGCTTAAGACGACGCCTTTGTCCGAATCTTCTAAACCCAGCATATACAGCATATCGCTCCTTGCCGTGCCTTGTCCTAAAATCGACGTTTGAAAATTCACTTCAAACGAAGTCAAAAGGTCCATAAAGAACTCCGTCTTGCTACGGTTGACGACGGTAACCAAGAGCTTTAATTTTTTGAACGCGTCCGCTTTATCGGTGGACTTTCTTGCCGTCGGTTTGCGACGGGTTTTTTTCGTTTCTTCCATACCTGCCCCCTACGTTACATAAAATGGATGATTTGTTCGTCGTCTTTATCAAGGATACGTTTCATGGCGATTTTTTCCCTGACGTGCTTTGTGACGACTGCCTTAAACCCAAGCGCTTGAATCGTGATAAGGGGCGTCATGGCGACCATCGAAACCAAACCGAACGCGTGCGTAAGGACGCTGGTTTCACCGAGCGCGACAGAGCAGACGCCGATGACGAACGGCAAAATAAAGGTCGACGTCAAAGGACCGCTGGCAACGCCACCCGAATCGAACGCGATTGCCGTGTACAGTTTCGGGACGAAGAAGGAGAGTCCAAGCGACAAAATAAAGCCGGGGATTAAGTAGTACAAAATACTGAAATCGTACAAAATTCTAAGCACGGAAAGTCCGATGGACGCGCCCACGCCGATGGAGAGCGCAATAAGCATCGAACGCTTGCTTACCGCGCCACCCGTAACCGATTCGACTTGTCTTTTCAAGACGTGGATGGCAGGTTCGGCAAGAACGACGGTGAAACCGAGCACAAACGCGAATATGACGAGCACCGCGCCGTGGTTTTGGGAAAGCTGTTGCCCCATCTTAAAGCCGACGGGCATAAATCCGACGGACACCGCCGTCAAGAAAATGAGAAGCCCGAAGAAGGTGTAGAAAATACCGACGATGATTTGGTGTACGCGTTTTTTCGTGGAACGCATAAAAATCGCCTGTAAGATAAAGAACAAAACGACGATAGGGCCAAGCGCAATCGTAACGTCTTTCGCGGTGTGCAAAAGGGTGGACGCAAAGGCGTTTAAGTGGCTATCCATCGAATAATCGGGCAGGGCGTACGTGATTTCGCCCGATGAGAACGCGCCTAAAATGAGCACGGCAAGGATAGGGCCTATCGAACAAAGCGCAATAAAGCCGAAACTGTTTTCACGTTCGCGTTTGTCGCCAAGCGTGTTGGCAACGCCGACGCCGAGCGCCATGATAAAGGGTACGGTAATCGGACCCGTGGTTACACCGCCCGAATCGAACGCCAAGGGCAAAAATCCTTCCTTTCCGCCAAGCAAAAGTACGCACGTGAGCGCGAACAAAATCAAATAAAAGAAGGTCAGCATTTTAGAAAGCTGGACGCGGAAGACGATTTTTATGACGCCAAGCGCCAAAAATATGCCGACGCCTACGCCGACGGCAAGGGTCAAGGCGGTGCTGTTGACGACGTTGGCGACTTGTTTTGCGAGCACGGAAAGGTCGGGCTCGGCAACCGTGATAAAGACGCCCATCAAAAAGCAGACGAGTAGAAGGGTCTTGAATTTGCCCGTCTTGGAAATACCAGAACCGATTTGTTCGCCCATAGGCGTCATGGCAATGTCTGCGCCCAGGTTGAAAAGCGCCATGCCGAGAATTAAAAAAACGGAACACACGGCAAAAACCACCGCTTCTTTCGCTGACAGCGAAATAAAGGGTGTAAAATTCAAAAGCAAGACGATTGCCGACACGGGAAGAACGGACACGGTTGCTTCGTTAAATTTTTTCAAAAGTGCTTTGAACATAGCAGGTGCTCCAAAAAACAAGGGGGCAGGTACGAGTTTACGCCTTTATAGAGAACTTGTACGCCGTGATTTCGTGATACGTTTCGCCTGCTTTAAGCAGGGCGGAAGGGTAAGAAGGACAGTTGGGCGAGTTGGGGAAAAACTGCGTTTCCAAGCAAAGCGCGCAATGGTTTTCGTACGCTTTTTTGCCGAGAAATCCGCCCGTTTTACAAGCCGTGTAAAGCTGTACGCCGGGAAGGGTTGTATAGCAGTCCATTTTTCTGCCCGTCGCCGGGTCGTAGACGCGTGCAAACCGCTCTAATCCGCGTCCAACCCTGTCTAAACAGTAGTTAAAATCAAAACCACCGCAAAGGCGGATAAGGGGCGCGTCAGAGAACATATCTTTGCCAAGCGGTTTTGCCGGCAAGAAACTGTACGGCGTGTTTTCTATATCCAAAAATTCGCCGTGGGCGATAAGCTCCGCGTCGGTGGGCGTAATTTTTTTCGCGTTGATAAACAACTCGTGCCCTAAAATAGTGGGCTGACCACCGATGTTGAAATAGGTGTGGTTTGTCAAATTGACCACCGTGTCCTTCGTCGTTTGCGCTTTGTAATCAAGGCGCAGTTCGTTTTTGTCGGAAAGCGTGATTTCTAAACGCACGGTCAGTTCGCCAGGGTAACCGCCTGCGCCGTCGGGGGAAACGTGGGTCAAAACGAGTGCGTCGCCCGTGATTTCCGCGTCCCAAATTTGTTTATCAAACCCCGCCGTCGTACCGCCGTGCAGACTGTTTTTACCTTCGTTGCTTTCTACGGTTACGATTTCGCCGTTTAAGGGGAATTTCGATGCGCCGATGCGGTTTGCAAACCTGCCCACCGTCGCGCCGAAATAGGGGTTTTCTTCGTAGTAGTCTTCAGGCGTTTTGCAACCGACCACCAGGTCGTCAAAGCGCCCGTTTTTGTCGGGCATAGAAATGCGAATAATACGTGCGCCGTAGGTCAGAATATCCACTTCTGCGCCCACGCGATTTGTCAAAGTGTATACGTCGTTCGATTGTCCGTTTTTGATAAACGAATACGTCTTTTTAATCATTTTTCTCTCCCTTTGTCACACTATTTCATATTATAGCATACGCGCGTGCGGAAAAGCAACGAAAGAAGGCGAAAAATGAAAAAAAACGAAAAAGAATTTTATTTTCTGCCTTCAAATCGTTGACAAACGAAATTTAGATGTGTTATGATAATCGACAAGCAAGCGCTAAAAGAAGGTTGCAGAAGATGGACGAAAGTCCAACCGAAGGAGTGAATCTCTCAGGTGACCGCAAGGTTGGGAACTGCAATCGGATAGCACTCCGGAGAATCTCGTGAAACAATCGAGTGCCGAAGGGGCAAGGCGAAGAAATTCGCTAATCTCTCAGGCAAAAGGACAGAGAAATGCTTACAAGGGATATTTTGGTCGTTTTTTGCGTTCAACGCGTACCTGCCCCCTTGCAATTTGCATAATTTTGTCCTAAGGAGTGGTTTTGGGCTGTGCCCGGAATCGCTTTTTTTGTTGTTAATTTTTGCCCTTTGGGCGTGGAGGTATTTTTATGTGGGATAAATTTGTGGCGGGGTTGACGGAAGTAAATTCCTTTATCAACAATCTCGTTTGGGGCTGGCCGATGATTATTTTGATTCTCGGCACGGGTATCGTGTTGACGATTCGCTCTCGCGCGATGCAGGTAAGAAAGTTTGGTACGTCGCTTGGCGAAACCATCGTGCCTACGGTAAAGAGTATCGGCAAAAAGCAGAAGAATAAGTCGAAAGACGGAAAAACCATTTCGCAATTCGAAGCGTTTGCAACGGCAATTTCCGGTACCGTCGGCACGGGTAACATCATCGGCGTTTCGTCGGCGATTATGACGGGTGGCCCTGGTGCGGTGTTCTGGATGTGGATTTCCGCTTTCTTTGGTATGATTACCAACTATGCGGAAAACGTACTTGGGTTGTATTTCCGTAAAAGGGAAAAGGACGGCGGTTTTTCGGGCGGTCCTGCGTACTACCTTTCCGAAGGCTTGGGTATGAACGCCAAGGGCAAAGCAGGCTCTACGCTCCGCGTAATCGGTAAAATTCTCGGCGCGATGGCGGGTGTGTTCTGCGTGTTTGCCGCAATCGGTATGAGCGGTGCGCAAACGAACAAGATGTCGCTTACCTTCCAAAGCGTGTTCTCGTCCAGCAACCCCCAAACGGTTGCCCTTGTCGTCGGTATTTTGGTTGCCGTCGTTTTGGGGCTGATTATCCTTGGCGGTATCAAGGCAATCGGCAGGGTGGCGTCTGTTCTCGTGCCCTTTATGTCGCTTATCTTTATCGTGATGGCACTCGTCATCATCTTCGCGCATATCACGATGATAGGCTCGGCTTTCCTTTTGATTTTCTCGAATATTTTCAGCTTTAATTCCGCGATTGCAGGCGTAGGCGGTTACGCGTTCTCGCAAATCATCAAAAAAGGTCTTGCGCGTGGCGTCTTCTCCAACGAAGCGGGGCTTGGTTCGTCCGTTATCGCGCACAGCGCGTCCGAAACGCGTGAACCCGTTAAGCAGGGGCTTTGGGGTATTTTCGAAGTCTTCTTCGACACCTTCGTCATTTGTACGCTGACCGCGCTTTGCATTTTAGTTTGCTTTGGCAACAACGAGGAAGTATTGTATTCGGGCAACTACGTAGACACGCAAGTTTCGATGATGGCGTTTGAAAGCATTTTCGGCGGAGTAGGTACGGTCATTTATTCGATGATTATCCCCCTGTTTGCGTTTACGACGATTCTCGCTTGGTCGTACTACGGCGAAAAATCCATCGACTATCTCTTCCGTAAAACGGGCGAAAAGGGCAGAAAGATTGCCACCGTATGCTTTAAGGTTGCGTACGTACTTCTCGTCATCGTTTCCGCGCTTATCAACGGCGAACTTGCTTGGGCAATATCCGACACGTTCAACGGCTTGATGGCGTTGCCTAACTTGGTCGGTGTCGTATGCTTAAGCGGTCTTGTCGTGAAGATTACGAAGAACTATTTCGACAGAAAGAAAGACCCTTCGATTGCGCCTATGCTCTCCGCGTATGAAGAACAAAACGCGGAATTTGTAAAAGAGATTTCGGGAGAAAAGGCGGAATAAAACCAACCTATGGTTGCATTTTAGTAAAAAACGGATTTTTGCGAAAAAAATCCGTTTTTTACTTGCAAAAAAAGTTGACTTAATCTATCGCGTGTGCTATCATTATGACATTATATTAATAAATTAAGAACGCTTTTACAATTCGAAAAATGAATTGCAGAAACGGGGGAGAAGGTATGGAAATCAGAATTGAAAAAACAAAAAACCCCGGCGTAATGCCCCCTGAAAACGAACTTGGGTTCGGTAAGGTTTTTACCGACCATATGCTCGTCGTTGATTACAGCGCGGACAAGGGCTGGCACGACGCGCGCATCGTTCCGTTCGGGCGCATTTCTTTGCACCCTGCGTCCACCGTTTTGCACTACGGCGCGGAAATTTTCGAAGGCTTGAAAGCGTATAGACGCGCGGACGGTGGCGTACAGTTGTTCCGTCCGATGGAAAACATCAAGCGTATGAACCGTTCGGCGGAGCGTATGAGTTTGCCCCAAATGAACGAAAACGACATGTTTGAGCTGTTGACGACGTTTGTCAAGATGGAAGAAAAGTGGGTGCCGAAATCGTTTGGAACGTCGCTGTACCTTCGTCCGTATATGTTCGGCAACGACGAAGCGCTTGGCGTACACGCCGTACACAACGCGACGTTTATGATTATTGCGTCGCCCAGCGGTAGTTATTATAAAGAAGGCATTAATCCCGTAGGGATTATGATTGAAAACGAAGACGTGCGTACGGTGCGCGGTGGCACGGGTTATGCAAAGTGTGGCGGTAACTACGCGGCGAGTACGCGTGCAGGCGAACGCGCGGCGAAGAAGGGATATTCGCAGGTGCTTTGGTTGGACGGCGTGGAAAGAAAGTACGTCGAAGAAGTGGGCGCGATGAACGTTATGTTCAAAATAAACGGTGAAATCGTTACGCCGATGTTGACGGGCTCGATTTTGCCTGGTATCACGAGAAAGAGTTGTATCGAAGTGCTAAAATCGTTGGGCTATACCGTGACCGAGCGTTTAATCTCCGTGGATGAGCTTGTGTCCGCGTTAAAGGACGGAAGCTTGGAAGAAGCGTGGGGCTGTGGTACGGCGGCGGTTGTTTCCCCGATAGGTAAACTTGCCATCGGCGACGAAGAATACGTTGTCGGCGGTGGAAAAATCGGCGAAATCACGGGCAAGTTGTACGACGTTTTGACGGGTATTCAATGGGGCAAACGCGACGACCCGTTCGGTTGGGTGTATAAATTGTAATAATTTCCTTGAAAATCAAGGAAAAACGGGTGATAATCCGTTGACAAAAGCTATTAAAATAGAGTAAAATATATACATTATTATATAACAAAGGCAATGACGGGAATAAAAATCCGTAGCGTAGCGCTTTCAGAGAGTCGGCGTATGGTGCGAGCCGATACCACGCACGGAATATAGCTCCTCCCCGAGCCTCCGAGAGAACGGCAAAACGCCAAGTAGATTCGGACGGGTTCTCCCGTAATAGAGAAGTCTTTTTTAGACGCGAGTGGGCGATTCGTCGCCAAAAAGAGTGGTACCGCGGAGTTTCTTCGTCTCTTTCGTATAAGCGTTTGCTTCGGCGCGCTTGTGGGGAGAGACGTTTTTGTTTTTAGGCGTCCGCAAGAAAAAAAGTAGGTAAAAAAACATGAAAAATACAAAAAAATACGTAAAACAATATTTTGACCCGAAAGGCGTTTCGATGGACTGGACGAAGAAATCGTGCATCGAAAAACCGCCCGTTTGGTGTAGCGTCGATTTGCGCGATGGAAACCAAGCGTTGATTATCCCGATGAGTTTGGAAGAAAAATTAGAATTTTTCCAGCTCCTTTGCAAAATCGGGTTCAAGGAAATCGAAATCGGTTTCCCTGCGGCAAGCGAAACGGAATACGAGTTTTGCCGTGCGCTCATTGAAGGGAATTTGATTCCTGAAGACGTAACGATTCAGGTGTTGACGCAAGCGCGCGAACATATCATCGAAAAAACGTTCAATGCGCTCAAAGGCGCAAGACACGCTATCGTGCATTTGTACAACTCGACGTCGTACGCGCAACGTACGCAGGTGTTCAAGCGTGAAAAGAACGAAATCATCGACATCGCCATCAAGGGCGCGAAGATTTGCCAGGAATACAAGGAAAAAGCGGAAGGCAAAATCACTTTCGAGTATTCGCCCGAAAGCTTTACTGGGACTGAGCCTGAGTTCGCGGCGGAAATTTGCAACGCGGTGTTGGACGTTTGGAAGCCGACGGCGGAAGACAAGGCGATTATCAATCTTCCCGTTACCGTTTCCCACTCGATGCCACACGTGTACGCAAACCAAGTCGAATATATGTGCAAGAACTTGAAATACAGGGAAAACGTCGTCGTATCCTTGCATCCGCATAACGACAGAGGTTGCGCCGTGGCGGACAGCGAAATGGGCTTGCTTGCAGGTGGCGACAGAATTGAAGGTACGTTGTTTGGCAACGGCGAACGTACGGGCAACGTCGACGTCATTACGCTTGCCTTGAATATGTACTCGCAGGGTGTTGACCCGAATTTGGATTTTTCCGACCTGCCTTCGATTACGAAAGTTTACGAAAGGGTGACGCGTATGAAGGTAAGCGAGCGTCAGCCGTACAGCGGACAACTGGTGTTTGCGGCGTTTTCTGGTTCGCACCAAGACGCGATTGCAAAGGGCATGAAATACCGCGTAGAACGTGGCGTGGATTCCTGGACCGTACCTTATCTTCCCATCGACCCTGCCGACGTTGGCAGAGTGTACGAAGCGGACGTTATCCGCATCAATTCCCAATCGGGTAAGGGGGGCATCGGGTATATTTTGGAAACGCAGTTCAAGTTGGTACTGCCTCCGAAGATGCGCGAAGTGTTCAGCTATCACGTCAAGAGCATTTCCGACCACGCGCACAAAGAACTTTCGGCGCTTGAAGTGTACGAAATTTTCATGAAGGATTTCGTCAACGTTTGCGACAAAGTCAAAATTCTTTCCGCGAATTACGAAATGGTGGACACGGAAAAAGTGAAGGGCGTGGTGGACGTGGAATATCTTGGCAAAGTCCAAACGGTGGAAGTGGAAGGCAACGGTCGACTCGATTGTGTCAGCAACGCCTTGAAACAAGTCGTCGGCAAGGACTACGTTTTGGAAAGCTACGTGCAACACGCGTTGGAAGAAAAATCCACGTCGAAGGCGGCGTCTTACGTCAGCGTCAGTCTTGACGGAAAACAATATTGGGGAACGGGTATTCACAGCGACATTATGACGTCGTCCGTTCTCGCGCTGGTTACGGCGGTCAATCGCATGCTGGCAAAATAAAAAGGAGAGAAAACGATTATGAAATTGAAAGGCTCGCAAATTTTAGTAAAAACCTTAATCGAACAGGGCGCGACCGACGTTTTCGGTTACCCTGGTGGACAGGTTATCAATATCTACGACGCTCTGTATGAATACAGACACGAAATCAACCACGTTTTGACCGCGCACGAACAGGGCGCGGCGCACGCGGCGGACGGGTATTCGCGCGCGACGGGAAAGGTGGGCGTTTGTATCGCTACCAGCGGTCCTGGCGCAACCAACTTGGTTACGGGTATTGCAACCGCTATGCTCGATTCAATTCCCTTGGTTGCCATCACTGGCAACGTGCCTTGCTCGCTGATTGGTAAAGACAGTTTCCAAGAAATCGACATCGTCGGCGTAACCATGCCGATTACCAAGCACAATTTCTTCGTGACGAAGGTTGAAGACTTGGCGGACACGATTCGCGAAGCGTTCTTGATTGCAAAATCGGGCAGACCCGGCCCCGTTCTCGTCGATATTCCTAAAGACGTGCAAGTCGCGTCCTGCGAATACGAAGAACAACCCGTCGTCGAAAGAATTGCGCCCCCCGTCGTTTGTGAAAAGCTCATCGACGAAGCGGTAGAACTGATTAATAAGGCGGAACGCCCTTACATTTACGTAGGTGGCGGTGCGGCTGGGCTTGGGCTTGGCGACGCAATCGTCAAATTCGCGCAAAAAATCGACGCGGCAA
Source organism: Candidatus Scatosoma sp. (assembly GCA_045660225.1). Lineage (GTDB taxonomy): Bacteria > Bacillota > Clostridia > Christensenellales > Borkfalkiaceae > Scatosoma. The sequence continues at coordinate 1,451 of JAZRDK010000086.1, read as the reverse complement.
TCGGTTGCTCGTTTATGGGTCTTTCGGCTGTGCCCCAGGAAAATGAAAACTTCCTTGGTATGCAAGGTATGCACGGGCACTACGCGTCGTCGATGGCGCAGGACAAAGCCGACCTTATTTTGGGTATCGGCGTGCGTTTCTCGGACAGAGCGACGGGCAACGTGGCTAAGTTTGCGAAAAACAGCAAGATTATCCAGCTTGACCCCGACAGCGCGGAAGTCAACAAAAACGTGCGCGTAGACTTAGGTCTTGTCGGTGCGGTAGAAGATTCGTTTAAGAGAATTGCCGAAAAGTGCGTAGAAAGCAAAAAGCCGGCTTGGAAGGCAGTCGTTCAGAAATTAAAAGACGAAGAGCAGACGATTGCATCGGAAATTCAGGCGGCGGCAACTGCGCCCCTGACCCCCAAAGAAGTGTTTGACGTCATCAACGCTTGCAAGCCTGCAAACACGATTACGGCAACGGACGTTGGTCAGCACCAAATGTGGGCGGCGCAGTATACGACCTTCGACGGCCCGCGCCGTTTCGTATCCAGCGGTGGTTTGGGTACGATGGGCTTTGGTTTGGGTGCGGCAATCGGTTCGTACGTGGCGACGAAAGACCCCGTCGTATTGATTACCGGCGACGGCAGTTTCGGTATGAACTTGAACGAGTTGGCAACGGCAGTTTCCTATAAAATCCCCGTCGTTATCGTGCTTTTGAACAACGGTGTGTTGGGTATGGTAAGACAATGGCAAACGTTGTTCTTTGGCAAACGTTATTCGGCGACGGTGTTGGATAGAAAAACCGATTTCGTGGCGCTTGCGAAAGCGTTCGGCGCGGACGGGTATTCGGCGGAAACGGCAGTCGAGTTCAAGAAGGCGTTTGAAAGCGCGTTGAAGTCGGGCAAAACTTCGGTTATCGACGTTCGCATTGACAAGGACGAACTTGTTCTTCCTATGCTTCCCCCGGGCGGCGCTATTAGCGATATGATTACGAAGGTGTAACGCGGTAAAGGAGAAAAAAGATGGAAAACAAATTTGTAATAGCAGTTTACGTAGACAACCAGTCGGGTGTTTTGACGAGAGTAACGGCAATGTTCACCCGTCGCGGTTTCAACATCGACGCCTTGACGGTAGGCGAAACGGAACACAGCGAATATTCGCGTATCACGATTAGTATGCGTGGCGACGAGTACGTGAAAGAACAGCTGATTAACCAGCTGAAAAAACTCTACGTCGTCAAAAAAGTAGAAGTTTTGGACGACGAGCCGATTAAACGCGAATTGATGCTTATCAAAGTCAAAAACGAATCGTCGCAAAGGGCGGACGTTATGACGGCGGTGGACGTCTTCCGCGCAAGCGTCATCGACTACTCGCCCGAAGGTATGTGTATCGAAGTTACGGGCAACCCGTCGAAAATCGACGCGTTTGTAAAGCTTATGGAACCTTTCGGCATTTTGGAAATGTGCCGTA
>JAZRDK010000085.1:0-3727 GCA_045660225.1 Candidatus Scatosoma sp. | reverse complement strand
CGCTCTCAAAAGCTCTCTTGCCTCTTCGTCGGTGTTTGCGGTCGTAACGATTGCTACGTCCATACCTCTGATTTTTTCAACCTGGTCATACGTGATTTCAGGGAAAATCAGTTGTTCTTTCAAACCTACCGAGTAGTTGCCTCTACCGTCAAACGCTTTGTCGGATACACCACGGAAGTCGCGGAGTCTGGGAAGCGCGATGGATACGAACTTGTCGTAGAAGCTGTACATTCTTTCGCCACGAAGGGTAACTTTAATACCAACCGTCTGACCTTCTCTTACTTTGAAGTTTGCGACGGATTTCTTCGCCTTCGTCAAAATGGGTTTCTGACCGGAAATCAACTTGATTTCGTTTTCCGTCATCTGAATCGATTTCGCGTTGTCTTTGATGTCGCCAAGACCCGTGTTGATAACAATTTTAACGAGTCTAGGGCATTGCATTACGGATTTGTATCCGAACTTTTGCATAAGATAAGGTACTACTTCTTTTTCGTACTTTTCTTTTACTCTGCTTTTATATACTTTTTCTGCCATCTTAACTTACCTCGTTAGTTGTTTTCCACGGTTTCCGTAGCTTCTGCAACGGGTGCTTCTGCCTTGGGAGCGCGCTTTCTCGTTCTCTTCTTGGGTGCTTCTTCCGCAGCAGCAGCCGCAGCTTTAGCAGCCTTCTTGGAATATGCTTTATCAAGAACTGCGCCACATCCGCATACGCGAACTTTCTTGCCGTCAACGACTGCGTGTTTTACTCTCGTTGCTTTACCGCACGTAGGGCAAACCACCATAACGTTGGATGCGTCGATAGGTCCGGGGATTTCCGCGATTTTGCTGGTTTCGTTCGCTTTTCTAGCTTTTTGATGCTTCTTCTGAATGCGAACACCTTCTACCGTTACCGTATTTGCCTTAGGAGACGTGGCAAGGACTTTTCCCTGTACGCCTTTATCTTTACCGGCAATTACAAGTACGTTATCATTTACTTTTACGTTCATTGTTTTAGTCCTCCTGACAATTACAGTACTTCGGGAGCAAGGGAGATAATCTTCATGTAGTCTTTATCTCTCAATTCTCTCGCAATCGGCCCAAAGATACGCGTACCTTTAGGTTGTTTTTGTGCATCGATGATAACTGCTGCGTTGTCGTCAAACTTAACGAACGTACCGTCCGCACGTCTGATGCCCTTCGCACTTCTTACGATGACTGCCTTAACGACGTCGCCTTTCTTAACCGCACCACCGGGAGTAGCCGTCTTAACGGACGCTACGATAACGTCACCGATGTTGCCGGATTTACGGAAGGACCCGCCTAATACTCTAATACACATAAGCTCTTTAGCGCCGCTGTTGTCAGCCGCCTTAAGCCTGCTTTGAGGTTGTATCATAACTTTTTGTCCTCCTTAATTACTTCGCCTTTTCAACGATTTCAGCTACGCGCCAGTTCTTGTCCTTGCTAAGCTTTCTCGTTTCAACGATACGTACCTTGTCGCCGATGCCACATTCGTTGTTTTCATCGTGCGCCTTAATACGCTTACTCTTCGTGATGGTCTTCTTGTAAAGCGGATGCTTGCTCTTATCGCTAATCAAAACGACGATCGTTTTATCCATCTTATCGGATACGACAAGCCCTACTCTTTCTTTTCTCAAATTTCTTTCCATAATTGCTGTCCTCCGATGTTATGCCTTAAGATTTCTCGCACGGATTTCCGTGTTTACGCGAGCGATATCTTTCTTGCAGGTATTGATGGAAGCGGGGTTATCAAGCTGGCCGGATGCCAAACGGAAACGAAGGTTGAAAAGTTCGCCTTTGAGTTCCGCGAGCTTTGCAACGAGTTCTTCACTCGTCAATTCTTTCACTTCTTTAGCTTTCATTATTGTTCACCGCCTTCAGCCGTTTCAACTTCTGCAACGACTTCTTTCTTTACAAACTTGCACTTAACGGGGAGCTTGTGCGAAGCAAGACGCATAGCTTCTCTTGCTACTTCTTCACTAACGCCCGCCATTTCGAACATTACGCGACCGGGTTTAACAACTGCTACCCAGTATTCTACCGAACCTTTACCGGAGCCCATACGGGTTTCAGCAGGTTTCTTCGTGATAGGCTTGTGGGGGAAGATGTCAATCCAAACTTTACCGCCACGCTTGATGAATCTCGTCATTGCGATACGCGCAGCTTCGATTTGGTTGGACTTAATCCAGCCGAGTTCTTCGGACACCAAACCGTATTCGCCGTAAGCGATTACGTTACCCTTTTGTGCCTTACCTTTCATCGTACCACGATGTTGTCTACGTCTTTTTACTCTCTTGGGAATTAACATTACTGTTCGCCTCCTTCTACGGACTTCTTCGCGCTCTTAATCACTTCGCCCTTGTAAATCCAGCACTTAACGCCAATCATACCGAAGGTGGTGTGCGCTTCTGCAAAGCCGTAATCGATGTCCGCACGAAGCGTCTGAAGGGGAATAGAACCTTCATGATATTGTTCGCTTCTTGCGATTTCAGCGCCGTCAAGACGACCGCTGACCATCATTTTGATACCCTTAACGCCCGCTCTCATCGAACGGCCGATAGCCTGCTTCATACAACGTCTGAAAGACATACGTTTTTCAAGCTGAGCAGCAACGCCTTCTGCAACGAGCTGAGCGTCGCAATCGGGCTTTCTCACTTCGGTAATGTTGATGCTAACTGCTTTACCGTTCGTAAGTTTTGCAAGGTCTTTCTTGATGATTTCAACTTCAGCGCCTGCTTTACCGATGATTACGCCGGGACGTGCCGTGTAAATGGTAACGACGATTCTGGAAGCCGCTCTTTCAATAAGAATTTTGCTAACTGCCGCTGCGTAGTACTTCTTCTTCAAGAAGGTACGGATAACGTTGTCTTCTTTAAGAAATTTGGAGAATTCTTTTTTATCTGCATACCAAGTCGTGTTCCAGTCTTTGATAACGCCGACTCTCAAGCCGTGAGGATTAACTTTCTGTCCCATACTTATTTATCTCCTTCCAATTTCTTAACGTCCAAGATAACCGTGTTATGGCTGGTTCTCTTAAGGATTGCGTGGCCTCTGCCTTTGGATACAGGTTGCATTCTCTTAAGCATCTGACCGCCGTCAGCGAAACATTCCGCTACGTACAAGTCGTTTTTGTCCATACCCATATTGTTTTCTGCGTTTGCAGCCGCGGACATAAGAACTTTCTTAACCGCAAGTGCGCTGCCGTTTACGCTGTAATCGAGAATCGCTTTCGCTTCTTTATAGCTCTTACCGCGAATCAAAGCGAGTACCGTTCTTACTTTGTAAGGCGAAACTCTGATATATTTAGCAACTGCGTAAGGGCGCTTTTCTCTGTTTTGAGCAACCCTTTCCGTCTTTTTATTCATGTTACTTGCCATTTCTTTATTTCTCCTTATTTACCGGTAGTTTTCGCTGCGTGACCGTGGAAGGTTCTGGTAGGAGCAAATTCACCGAGCTTGCATCCAATCATATCTTCCGTTACGTATACGGGTACGTGCTTACGACCGTCGTATACTGCAATCGTGTGGCCAACGAAATCGGGGAAAATGGTAGACGATCTCGACCAAGTCTTGATAACTTTCTTTTCGTTCGATGCGTTCATTGCCTGAATACGGCTGAAGAGTTTCGCTTCGACGTAAGGTCCTTTCTTTACGCTTCTTGACATTTTTTAGTCCTCCGATTAGTTAATTCTCTTAAGAATGAACTTGTTGGTTGCATTCTTCTTCTT
>JAZRDK010000084.1:0-5080 GCA_045660225.1 Candidatus Scatosoma sp. | reverse complement strand
CTTAAAGGCGACAAGTGCTACATGGACAAGTGTCCGTTCAATCAGCGTCCCGTTGCTCCTGGTCAGCACGGTGCAGACAGAAAGAAGGTTTCCGAATACGGTATGCAGCTCCGTGAAAAGCAGAAGACGAAGAGAATTTACGGCGTACAAGAAGGTCAATTCCGTAAGTACTACGAAATGGCAGACCGCATGAAGGGCGTAACGGGTGAAAACATGCTCTCCCTTCTTGAAAGAAGACTTGACAACGTAGTATTCAGAATGGGTCTTGCTCCTTGCAGAACGTTGGCTCGTCAGCTTGTAAGCCACGCACACTTGTCGGTAAACGGCAAGACGGTTACGATTCCTTCGTACATCGTAAAAGCAGGCGACGTTATCGTTGTTAAAGAAAACAGAAAGGGCAATAAATATTTTACGGCTCTTAGAGAAACGAAGGCAAACAACACCCTTGCTAAATGGGTAGAGTTTGACAGAGAAAAACTTGAAGGAAAAGTATTGGCATTGCCTACGAGAGAAGACATCGACAGCCAGATTGCTGAGCACATGATTGTCGAATTGTACTCCAAATAATTAGAATTTAAGGAGGTAACACAATGATCGAAATGGATATGCCTAAGCTCGAAGTGCTTGAAAACGACGACTTTTATGCAAAAGTAGTTTGCGAGCCGTTAGAGAAAGGTTTCGGTCTTACCATAGGAAACTGCCTTCGCAGAATTCTTCTTTCCGCGTTGCCCGGCGCAGCGGTGGAAGGAATCAAATTCCTTGATGGCAGCGTGAAACACGAATTGTCCGCAGTAGCGGGGATTAAAGAAGACGTTACCGAGATTATCCTTAATCTGAAAACGCTTGCAATCAAAACGAAAGTAATCGACAAAGATTACGAAAAAGTTTTGCACATTTGCAAGGAAGGTCCTGCCGTATTGACGGGTAAAGACCTTAACGTTGACGCGGAAATTGAAGTAATCAACGGCGACCAGTACATCTGCATGATTGACGAAGGTGCAAAGCTTGACGTCGAACTTACGATTGGCAGAGGCAGAGGTTATAAGCCTGCGAAGGAAAACAAAAAACCCGTTATCGACTATATCGCAATCGACTCTATCTATACTCCCGTACAGAAGGTCAACTACACGGTTGAACCTACGCGCGTAGGTCAAGCGGTAGACTATGACAAGCTTACGCTTGAAGTATGGACGGACGGTACGTTCTCCGGCAAGGAAATCATTTCTTTGGCGGCAAAGATTATGCAGGACCACATCGGTCTGTTCGTAAATCTTAGCGAAACGATTAGAGATATGGACATCCTCGTTAAGACGGAAGACGACAAGCAACAACAAATTCTCAAAATGGCAATCGAAGAAATGGACCTTTCCGTCCGTTCCTACAACTGCTTGAAGAGAGCAAACATTCATACGGTCGAAGATTTGACCAAAAAGACGGAAGACGATATGTTGAAGGTAAGAAACCTTGGCAGAAAGTCTTTGGAAGAGGTTATCCAGAAATTGGAATCCTACGGTCTTGCATTAAAACAACAGGAGGATTAAAATTATGCCCAGAAAATTGGGAAGAACGTCCAAACAGAGAAATGCCCTTTTGAGAAATTTGGCATCCCAGCTTCTTTGGTACGGTAAAATTGAAACCACCGCAGAAAAGGCAAAAGAACTTCGTTCTTACGTTGAAAAATTGATTACGAAAGCGGTGAACACCTACGACGATAACGTAGAAGTAGAAGTTACGAAGAAAGACGCAAAGGGTAAAGAAGTAACCGTTAAATCCGTAAAAGACGGCGCGAAGAAACTCGCTGCACGTCGTGCGATTATGGCGAAAACCTACGACTTGCAAGAAGTAAAAGCGTTCAACGAAAAGAAGAGCGATTATAAGGCAAGAACGGCTGATATTCAGCACCCCTTGATGGACAAACTCTTCAACGAAATCGCACCTAAGTATGCGGCTCGTAAAGAAGAACTTGGCCAGGGCGGTGGCTATACGAGAATTTATCTTCTCGGCGAACGTCGTGGCGACGGCGCAGAAGTAGCTATCATCGAATTGGTTTAATTGTATTAAACAAACAAAAGGACGAGGATTTTTCCCCGTCCTTTTTTCGCGCAAAAATTCGTCAGCCCTTCCCGTAAAAGGCTTGAAAAATCTTTGCGCTTTTGCTATAATGAAAGTATGAAAAAGTGTCCTATTCAAATGATAAAACAAAACCGTATGGCAAGTTTCGTTGTCGTTGCCATTGTCTACATAATCGCCACGGTAATCGGCGTTGTTACGTACAACGCGCTCGACCAAGCATGGTGGATTTCCTTGCTTATTGCCGACGTTGTCGCTACTATTGTTACCTTTCTTTTCAGCTTAATTTTCGAAAACGCATCCGTGTACGACCCGTACTGGAGCGTACAACCGCCCGTGATTTTAATAGCGTTTGCCATCGGCAGGGAACTAACTTCGCTTGGTGTAATACTACTTGTCGTCGTGTCTTTTTGGGCGGTTCGTTTAACGGCAAACTGGGCGTATACTTTTGCAAATCTCAATCATCAAGATTGGCGGTATACGATGTTAAAGGAAAAGACGGGCGTGTTCTATCCCATCGTCAATTTCGTGGGTATTCACATGGTCCCGACGCTTGTGGTGTACGGTTGTATCCTGCCTGCCGTGTACGCGGTTATTTATCATGTACCTGCTAACGTTGCAAGTATTGTCTTTCTTGGCGTATCGCTCGGTTCGGCGATTTTTCAAGGCGTTTCCGATATGCAAATGCACGAGTTCCGCAAAAACCGCGACGGCGCGTTTATTCGCAACGGGCTTTGGAAACACGCAAGACATCCCAATTACCTTGGCGAAATTATGATGTGGTGGGGCGTTGGTTTGGCTGTTGTTTGCGCGGATATACGCGCTTGGTATCTCTTAGTCGGCGCACTTGCCAACACCGTTTTGTTCTTTGCAGTCAGTATTCCAATGGCGGACAAGAGGCAATCCAAAAAAGAAGGCTTTGCTGAGTATAAAAAGCAGACGCGGATGCTTTTACCGATAAAAAAATAGACGAAAGGCTAACGAAACTCGTTAGCCTTTTATATTTTTGGTTGCAGATTTGGATGGTTTTCACGCCAAGGAAAACGAATTTTTCGCGGTAAGGCGTTTACAAATACGGAAAAATATGTTATAATACTCTTGAAGATAAATTAGAGGTGTTCTATGCGTTCTTTACGTGAATTATATCGAATAGGGAAAGGTCCGTCGTCGTCGCATACGATTGGTCCAGAACGCGCTTGTCGACTGTTTTTGTCTGAAAATTCGGATGCGGATTCCTTCCGTGTTCGTTTATACGGCTCGCTTGCAAAAACGGGTGTAGGGCACGGTACGGACGTCGTTATCAAAAGCGTTTTACCGGGCGTAATCGTCGAGTTTGACGAAACGACTGATTGTCCGCATCCGAACACAATGGAGCTTTTTGCCTATAAAAACGGCGTAGAAACGGCGAATATGCGCGTCTATTCCGTAGGCGGTGGCGCGATTAAGGTAGACGGTAGGGCGGATAGGGAAGGTGCGGAAGTGTATCCACTTTCAACGATGACGGATATTCGTGCATACTGCGAGGAAAAGAATATCCGACTTTCCGATTACGTTTTTGAGTGCGAAGGCGAAGAAATTAAGGGATTCTTGATGGAAGTGTGGTCGACGATGCGCGAGGCGGTGCGTCGTGGGATTGCGCGCACGGGCATTTTACCTGGCGGTTTGGAAGTTGAACGCAGGGCGAAGATTTTATATGACGGCGTCGTGCGAGATGAGGGCGCGGAATTTAAGGAAAACAGGCTGGTTTGCGCGTATGCGTTTGCCGTCAGCGAAGAAAATGCGTCGGGCGGAACGATTGTTACGGCGCCGACGTGCGGTGCTTGTGGAATTGTGCCCGCCGTACTGACCTATTCGCAGGAAAAGAAGGGGTACACGGATGACGAAATCGTGCGTGCTTTGGCGACGGCAGGATTGATAGGTAACCTGATTAAAACCAACGCGTCGATTTCGGGCGCAGAGTGTGGTTGCCAGGCGGAAATCGGAAGTGCTTGTTGTATGGCGACGTCGGCGCTTGCCGAATTGCAGGGCTTGAATTTAGGGCAAATTGAGTACGCCGCGGAGGTTGCGATGGAGCACCATCTTGGGCTGACTTGCGACCCGATTTGCGGGCTTGTGCAAATCCCTTGTATCGAGCGTAACGCCGTATCCGCAATGCGCGCGATTAACGCAGTTTCGCTTGCGTATTTTTTGACGGATAGCCGAAAAATCTCGTTTGATTTGGTTGTAGAAACGATGTACGAAACGGGAAAAGATTTAAGAAGACCTTACCGAGAAACGGCGGAAGGCGGACTTGCGAAGTTGTATAAAAAATAAAAGGATGGGGGCAGGTATGCGTTGAACGTGTTTTTTAGGCGTTTGACCCGTACCTGCCTTGTCTATTTTTTGTTTAGAAAAAAGTTTTTGAAAAGGCAAAAAAAATACGTAAACAAACGAAAAAATGCTTGACAAATACAAGCAAATAGATTATTATATACAAGCATGGTTTCCGTGTATGGTTTATGGCCCAGTAGCTCAGTTGGTTAGAGCGCCAGCCTGTCACGCTGGAGGTCGACGGTTCGAGCCCGTTCTGGGTCGCCATAAACGCCTTGGTAGCTCAGTTGGTAGAGCAGCAGACTGAAAATCTGCCTGTCGGTGGTTCAATTCCGCCCCAAGGCACCAAACAACTGTTTTCCCTTCTTAGGGAAAACAAGTTGTTTTATCCCTTGGTGGTAACGCTTGAACTCCGTATACGCGGTGGTTCACGCGAGACGCGTCCGCAAACGCAAGCGGATTTCTCCCGCAAGCCTGTCGGCGCGACGACGCTCTTGCAATCTATTGCAAGATACCGCCCCAAGTTAAGGGGGAAACGGGTTGTTTTATCCCTTGGTGGTAACGCTTGAACACCGTACTATCGGTGTTTCATGCGAGAAGCGTCCGCAAACGCAAGCGGATTTCTCCCGTAAGCCTGTCGGCGCGACGACGCTCTTGCAATCTATTGAAGTCGGAGGCCAAGCGGTCTTAGGAAGACAAC
>JAZRDK010000083.1:0-3534 GCA_045660225.1 Candidatus Scatosoma sp. | reverse complement strand
GGAGTTATTATGATTAGAAATGATTTGAGAAACGTCGCGATTATCGCGCACGTTGACCACGGTAAAACGACGCTTGTCAACGAAATGTTGGCGCAAGGCGGTGTGTTCCGCGACAATCAACAGGTGCAAGACAGGGTTATGGACTCGGGTGACTTGGAAAGAGAAAGGGGCATTACGATTCTTGCAAAAAATACGTCCGCGCACTACAAGGGGACGAAAATTAACATCGTAGACACGCCTGGACACGCCGATTTCTCGGGCGAAGTGGAACGTGTTTTGAAGATGGTAAACGGCGCGCTAATTTTGGTGGATTCGGCGGAAGGTCCGCTTCCCCAAACGCGTTTCGTTATGCAAAAAGCGCTTGCTTTGGGTTTGAAAATTATCATTGTCATCAACAAAGTAGACAGACCGGACGCGCGTATCGACGAAGTCGTGGAAGAAATGCAACTTTTGATGATGGACTTGGACGCGACGGACGAACAGCTTGAAAGCCCTATCGTGTATTGTTGCGGTCGCCAGGGTACGGCGTCGCTGACCCCCGACAAGCAAGAACCGAACTTAGAGCCGTTGTTTGACACGATTTTGGAAACGATTCCGCCTATGGATTTGGATACGGAAGGCCCTGGTCAGCTTTTGGTTTCCTGTATCGATTACAACGAATTTGTCGGTCGTATCGGTATCGGCAGAATCGAACGCGGTGTCATCCGCTCGAACGAGCCCGTTTGTATTTGTAACTACAACACGCCTGGGAAAGTGCGTACCAACTGCAAAATTGCCAACTTGTATCAAATCGAAGGTTTGGAAAGGGTTGCGGTAGAACACGCGCAGGCTGGCGATATCGTTATGTTCTCGGGGATTGACGGGTTGAATATCGGCGATACCGTGTGCGAGCCTACGGCGGTTGAGCCCGTACAGTTTGTAAAAATTGAAGACCCGACGGTGGAAATGACCTTCTCCGTCAACGACAGCCCGTTTGCAGGGAAAGAAGGTAAATTTGTAACCAGCAGACAACTTAGGGATAGATTGTATAGAGAATTGCTTCGCGACGTTTCCTTGCGCGTAAGCGACACCGAATACGCGGACAGTTTCCGCGTTTGCGGTAGGGGCGAAATGCACCTTTCGATTTTGATTGAAACGATGCGTCGCGAAGGCTACGAATTCCAGGTTTCCACGCCTAAGGTTTTGTATCGTGAAATCGACGGCGTCCGTCACGAACCGATTGAACGTTTCGTTGCCGACGTCCCCGAAGATATGACGGGTCCCGTTTTCTCGGCGATGGGCAATAGAAAAGGCTCGCTTGTGCAAATGACGGCGGTGGGCAATCGTATGCGCTTGGAATTTACCGTGCCTTCCCGTGGCTTGTTTGGGTATAAGAGTGAGTTTTTAACCGATACCAAGGGGCAAGGTATTATGAATACCATCTTCTATTCGTACGAGCCGTACAAGGGAGATATGCAACGCCGAAACACAGGCTCGCTCGTTGCGTTTGAAACGGGTGATGCGGTTACGTACGGGTTGTTTAACGCGCAGGGCAGGGGAACGCTGTTCGTGACGCCCGGCACGCCCGTATACCAAGGCATGGTCGTGGGCTACACCAACCTTGCAGACGACATCAACGTCAACGTATGTAAAACCAAGCATTTGACCAACACGCGTTCTTCTGGTAGCGACGACGCTTTGACGCTCGTTCCCGTCAGCAAGATGAGCTTGGAAGAGTGTCTTGAATTTATCGCCGACGACGAATTGTTGGAAGTTACGCCCAAGTCCTTGCGTATTAGAAAACGTATTTTGGATAGTGAACTTCGTGCGAAGGCGCGCTTTAAGGATAAGAATAAATAAGGGTGTTGGTGCGTACCATGTACGCGTTGAAATGTAAAAAAAGGTGAAAAGATGCGGGACGTGTACGTGTTTGATTTAGACGGAACTTTGGTGGATTCTATGACGCCTGCCGTTTCCATAGTGTTGTCGTTTTTAGACGAGCACGGCGTTGCGTATGCGCCCGACATTGTTAAAATTTTGACACCACTTGGGTTTAAGGGTATTGCACGCTATTACGCAACCGAGCTGGGTGTGAAGATGGCGGAAGAGGAAATTTACCGCGTATTCCAAGACAGATTGAAAGTGGCGTACGCCAACGAAATTTGCTTAAAGCCGGGCGTGAAAGACGCCTTAAAACGCCTGAAAACGAACGGTGCAAGCCTGAACGTGTTGACGGCAAGTCCGCACGCGTTTACGGACGTATGCCTGCAAAACAACGGCGTTTACGACTGGTTTGACAACGTGTTTTCGTCGGAAGACTTCTCGCTTATGAAATCGGACGTGCGTATCTATGCGGAAGTGGAAAAGCGCTTGGGGTCGCCGTTTATTATGGTTGACGACAGCGCCACCGTCGTTAAGACGGCAAAGCGCGCAGGGATGCGTACTGTGGGCGTATACGAGCCGTTTTTTGAAGACGAGTGGGCGGATATGCAACGCACGGCGGATAAAACGATTGTCGATTTTTCGACGTTATAAAATATACGAAATAAAATATACGAAAAGATTCTCGCGAAAGGGAATCTTTTTTATTTTTTGCCGTGCATTTGCTTGACGCGCGCGCGACAATAATATATTATATATAGGCTTGCGTGCAAAGGCGAATTGAAAAAGTGGTATAAAACCTTAAAAAAAGGGGAATAGTTGGCGCGGAGGATTTTCAAAAAAGCAGGCAAAAACGTGCTGGAAATATTTGAAAAATTTTTTTGAAAAAATGCCGTCAAACGCTTGACACAGGGTTGACGGCTGTGTTATTATATGTAGGCTGTGTAAAAACGCGTGTATGGGTTGACGCGGGAAGTTACTGAAAATCCAAGACAAAAAGCCGTCTTGGCAGATAATTTCCGCCGACAAAAGTGGGGGCTAGACTCCTGCGACTAACCGAGGCTTTTGCGTAGAAACGCTCGGGAATAAAGAGTGTTTTTATTTTGCGGAAGGCTCGATACACACGGATAGGTTGACGGCAAAAAATAAAAGGTTAGTATAAACTAAAAGGAGTAACAAAATGGCAGTACAGAAAATCAGAATTAAGTTGGCGGCATACGACCACGAACTCGTAGACGAAGCGGCAAGCCGTATCGTTGAAACGATGAAGAAGAGCGGCGCGAAAATCAGCGGTCCGATTCCCCTTCCTACGGAAAGAGAAATCGTAACGATTCTTCGTTCCCCCCACAAGTATAAGGATTCCCGTGAACAGTTCGAAATGAGAACGTACAAGAGAATCATCGACATCTATTCCCCCAACGCAAAGCTTCTTGATTCGATTCACCTCCCTGCAGGCGTTGACATCAAGATTAAGCTCTAATCACCAAACAGCCGAGAAATACTTTCAAAGGTATTCGAGAATAAAAAAAATTTTTTAAGGAGTGAACTTTATCAATGAATAAAGCAATCATCGGTCGCAAAGTTGGTATGACCCAAATCTTTGCAGAAGACGGGAAAATGATTCCCGTAACGGTAGTAGAGGCAGGTCCTTGCCCCGTTGTACAGGTTAAGACG
>JAZRDK010000082.1:0-5152 GCA_045660225.1 Candidatus Scatosoma sp. | reverse complement strand
GGCGTTATCCGTGTATTCGACGCGTTGAACGACCCTAGAAACTTGGAAGTTTCGATGAAGGCAATCAAAAAATACGGCGGTGTTTGCGAAGCGACGATTTGCTACACTAGCGCAGTTGTAGATGGCAAAGAAATCTTTACCGACGAATATTTCGTAGACCTTGCAAAGAGCTTGGAAGAACGCGGTGCAGACAACATCTGCTTGAAGGATATGGCAAACTTGTTGCTTCCTTTCCGTGCATACACCCTTGTAAGCGCGCTTAAAAAGGCGTTAAAACCTACCACGAAATTGCATTTGCATACGCACAACACGACGGGTACGGGCGATATGACATACCTTATGGCTATTCTTGCGGGCGTTGACATTGTCGACACGGCATAGTCACCCTTGGGTAACGGTACGTCGCAACCTGCAACCGAACCGTTGGTTGCTACGCTTAAAGATACGCCTTACGATACGGGTATCGCCATCAACAAATTGTTGCCTATCGTTAAACACTTCAAGACGGTTGAAAAACGCTTGAAAGACGACAAGATTCTCAACGAAAAATCGAAAGGCATCGACGTAAATACGCTCTTGTACCAAGTTCCCGGCGGTATGCTTTCCAACCTTATCAATCAGCTCGAAAAAGCAGGCAAAGCAGACAAACTTATGGAATGTCTTGCCGAAGTTCCCAACGTACGTAAAGACAGCGGTTATCCGCCTTTGGTTACGCCTTCTTCGCAAATCGTTGGTACGCAAGCCGTACTTAACGTAGTTATGGGCGAACGCTATAAGATGGTTACCAAGGAAACGAAGGACTTGTTTGCAGGTAAATACGGCTCGCTTTCTATGCCTATCGACGAAGAAGTGGCAAAGAAGGTACTTGGCGATGCCGAACGTATTACTTGCCGTCCTGCTGACTTGCTCTCGCCTGAATACGAAGACATTAAAAAGAAGGTTGTCGAGCTTGGCTACTACGAAAAAGAAGAAGACGTGCTTTCCTATGCCGTATTCGAACAGGTTGCGGAAAACTTCTTCAAATGGCGTAACGCACAGAAAAACGGCGTAGACCGTGATATGGCAAAAACCAACGTATATCCCGTATAACGAAAAAGAAGATTTTGTGAAACGAATATTGTGAAACAATCCACGCAACCGACTAAAAAACTGGTCGGTTGCGTACTTCTATATTATCGTATCTTTACATTTATGAAACAATTCCCGTGAAACATTTTTAAGCAGGTGTTTCAACGGGGGATTTATCAGGGCAAAAAATAGGGGAAAACCATGAAAAGAGTGTGTGTAATAGGCGGTGGTGCATCGGGATTGATGTGCGCGTACACCGCCCAAAAAAACGGACACGAAGTTGTTCTTTTTGAAAAAAATGAAAAACTCGGCAAAAAAATTTATATCACGGGAAAGGGTAGATGCAATTTTACCAACGACGTTTCCCCTGACGAGTTTTTGCAAAACGTGGTAAGGGGCAAAAAGTTTTTAATGGGCGCAATCTACGCCTTTCCACCCCAAAAAACCATCGATTTCTTTGAAAATTACGGCTTATCCGTTAAAATTGAGCGTGGAAACAGGGCGTTTCCTGTATCCGACCACGCAAGCGACGTTACAAAAACCCTTGAAAAAGCCTGTAAATCGGTGGGGGTGGACGTTAAATTAAACGAAAAAGTGCTTAAAATTACAAGTATTATGCCTGATATAATGCCTATGTCTGACATAGAAGGTAGTACTATGTCAAGTATAATACCTATGCCACGCATAGCAAAAGTGATTACAGATAAAGGCGAGTACGATTTTGACGAAGTCGTGGTGGCAACGGGCGGTATTAGTTATCCTACAACGGGCTCGACAGGGGATGGATACGCGTTTGCGCGGGACGCAGGGCATAAAGTTACCGATTTGAAAAGTGGGCTTTGCGGTTTGAATTTGGAAGGCGATTTTTTCAAGGAATTGCAGGGTTTGACGTTAAAAAACGTGTCTTTAACCATTAAAAACGGCGCAAAAACCGTGTTTGAAGACTTTGGCGAGTTATTGTTTACGCATTTTGGCGTGTCAGGACCTATCGTTTTATCTTCGTCGCTGGTTATCAATCGTTTGCCACTTGCGTCGCTGTCGGTAGGGGTAGACTTAAAACCTGCCTTGGATGAAAGCACGTTGGATAAACGCCTGCTTCGCGATTTCGATAAGTATAAAAACAAGCAAATTGCCAACGCTTTGGTCGAATTAGTACCGCAAAAACTGATTGCGCCCTTGTTAAAATCGGCGCAAATCTCAGCCACGAAACCCACGAACGCCGTTACGAAGGAAGAACGGGCGCGTCTTGTGAAAGTGGTTAAGGCTTTCCCTATGAAAATTCGCAGTTTACGTGGTGTGGAAGAAGCGATTATCACGTCTGGAGGCGTGGAGTTGTCGGAAATCAACCCCAAAACGATGGAAAGCAAGAAAGTGAAGGGCTTACGTTTTTGTGGCGAAGTCTTGGACGTGGACGCTTTCACGGGCGGTTTTAATATGCAAATCGCGTTTGCAACGGGGTATTTGGCTGGAAACGGCATCGTGTAAGCCTTTTTCGTTGTTCTTTTTCGCTTTTTTGCGCTAAAAACTTGACGAAATGGTAAAGATTTAGTATAATAATTAAACGTAGATTAAAACGCGTGTATACGGGGTGTTTTATGACGATAATCCGTGGTGCAACCACTATTGAAAAAGACGATAAAGAAGAGATTTTGCGGGCGGTAAAGACGCTTTTAGACGAAATTTTTTCCGTAAACCATTTACAAAAGGACGAAATTCGTGCGTTCGTGTTTTCTTTGACGACGGATATTCACTCGTATCATCCTGCGAAGGCTGCGAGAGAGTGCGGATATGACTACGCGCCGTTATTTGCGTGCGTAGAGCCGGATATCGACGGCGGATTGTCGCTTTGTATCCGTTTAATGTTGCTTACGGAACGGACGAAAGAAAATACGGCGAAACACGTATATCAAAAGGGGGCAAAAACATTGAGAAAGGACATTTCAGAAACCTTCAATATCGCTTTGGACGGGCCTGCCGGTAGCGGTAAGAGTACGATTGCAAAGATTTTGGCGAAGGATTACAACATTTTGTACTTAGACACGGGCGCTATGTATCGTGCTTGTGGATTGAAGGCGTTGCGTGAAGGTGTTGACCCTAAGGATAGGGAAGCTGTAAAAAAGATGTTGCCTACCTTAAACGTGAAGGTGGAATACCGTGACGGGAAACAGCATACGATTTTAGACGGCGAAGACGTTTCCACGGCAATTCGCGAAAACGCCGTTTCTATGGCGGCGTCTACCATTTCGGCGCACCCCGACGTGCGTATCAAAATGGTGGAAATGCAACGTGAAATCGGCAACAGTATGTCTTGCGTTTTAGACGGCAGGGACATCGGCTCGACGGTGCTTCCAAACGCGAAGTATAAATTCTTCATTACCGCAGACAGTAAAGTGCGCGCAATGCGCCGTCATAAAGAACTTCTTGAACGCGGTGAAACGGTGGATTTCGAAACGTTGCACGCGGAAATCGTTGCGCGTGATAAACAGGACAGCGAACGCGAATTTTCTCCGCTTGTTTGCGCGAAAGACGCTATCGTCATCGATACTTCGGATATGAACGTGGACGAAGTCGTTTTGGCGGTGAAAAAGCACATCCAGGAAAAGATTTGATAAAGGGGTAGAGTATGGGCGACGAAAAAGCACCCAAAACGAAAAAAGAATTGACCGTTAAGGCGAATAAAAAAGGAAAACACGTCATGGTTACCTTGCGCGTGTTGAAGATTTTCGTGTACCCGATTCTTCGCTTGATTAAGCCCTTCCGCGTTTACGGAAACAAGAAAGTGAAAGACGGGGCGTGTATTTACGTTTCCAACCACTATGCGCTCCTTGACCCGCTTTACGTCGTTTCTACGACCTGGGAAGGCGTGCATTTCGTCGGTAAAAAGGAAGTGTTTGATATTCCCGTGGTCGGTTGGGTGGCGAAAAAATGCCGTACCATTTGCGCGAATCGTGACGGGCACGACGTCCGCGCGATTCTGGATTGCTTTAAGTGCTTAAAAAACGGCGAAAAGATTTGTATTTATCCTGAAGGTACGCGAAATAAAACAAGCGAGCCGTTGATTGAATTTCGTCACGGCGCAGCCGCGATTGCGATTAAATCAAAAACGCCCGTCGTACCGATTATGATTTACAAGAAACCCAGATTTTTTAGGATGACGCACGTCTTGATTGGCGAACCGTTGGAATTGAACGAATATTACGATAGAAAACTCTCGGAAGAAGAAATGCAACAAGCGGACGAATTGCTTAGAAACGAGCTTTTAAGACTGCATAGCGCACACACCGAGTACTTGGCGTCTAAAAAGAAAAAGAAGAAGGCGTAAGATGGAGTTTATTATTGCAAAAAGCGGTGGTTTTTGTCACGGTGTTCAGCACGCGGTTGACACCGCCATGTCTATCGACCCAACGAATACGTACATTTACGGCGAAATTATCCATAACCCCGACGTCGTGAGGGCGATTGCGGATAGAGGGATTGTTCAAGTGGATGATTTAGGGCAAGTTCCCAAAGGTGCAACGTTGATTATCCGTTCGCACGGGGTAGGCAAGAAGGTGTACGATTTTTGTAAAGAAAAGGGGATTGAGATTGTAGACTGTACCTGTGTATTCGTCCGCCGTACCCAACGCATTGTTGCCGAGCAGTACGACAAGAAAAAAACAATTGTCGTCGTCGGAGAGAAGACGCATCCGGAAGTGATTGGCATCAACGGTTGGTGTAACGACTCGGCGTACGTTTTTTCTTCGGAAGACGAAGATTTTAGTGTTTTGAAAGACAAAAATTGTTGTGTAGTGGCGCAAACGACTTATTCTAAGGAAAAATTTGAAAAAATTATTAAAATTCTTAAGAATAACGGCGAAAAAACAGTTGAAGTTTTTGAAACAATTTGCTATACTACTATAGGACGGCAAAACGAGGCGAGTGAATTATCTAAGAAATGCGACGCGGTTTTGGTGATTGGTGGCTTGAACAGTAGCAATACGAACAAGCTTTACGACATCTGCGCGAAGAATTGTCCGAACGTATTTCGCTTGGCGAGTGCTGACGCTCTAGAATATAAAACAATCAAAAGATTTAAAAAGGTAGG
>JAZRDK010000081.1:0-10334 GCA_045660225.1 Candidatus Scatosoma sp. | reverse complement strand
CCTTGAGGACCGCAAAAACCCGTTACGCCACGCGTGCTCGTAACGTAATACCAAATTTGGTTGGTGTAAATCATCTTGATAAAGACGTAGCAAGGAAGCAGTTTTCTTTCCACCACTTTGCGCTTGCCGTTCTTTTCTTCGATGACTTGCTCCATCGGGATTTTCAAGTCGACGATGTAGTCGCTAAGGTTGTTGTTTTCAATGAGTTTTTCCAAGCTGTCTTTGACCATCGCTTCATAACCCGAATAGGTGTGAAGGATGTACCACTTGGGTTCTTCGTTCATCGGCATAGTCTTCCCTCCGAGTTACGAGATAATCCCCAACAACCAACCCAAAAGTGCGTCAACACCCGTTACTACCGCCAAAAATGCAGCGACGATAACGAGAACTACGCCCGTCGTTTTGAGTACGGTGGGGAATTTAGGCCAGGAAACCCTTTTAAGTTCAGAAAACGTTTCCTTTAATTTTGCGCCTACGCGACGAAACCAACTCGGTTTCTTGTTCTTCGTTTTAGTAGCGTTTGCCATTAAATACCTCTTTAGCGCAACGTAGACTTACGCGCGCCTGCCTCAATTATTTGGATTCTTTGTGTTCCGTGTGCTTCTTGCAGAACGGGCAGTACTTGCTTAAAACAAGTCTGTCGGGGTCGTTCTTTTTGTTCTTAATGCTGTCGTAGTTTCTATGCTTGCATTCCGTGCATTCAAACGTAATTTTGTCTCTTGCCGTTTTGGTTGCCATAATCAAAACTCCATACAAAAAATTACACCCCTCGTTGGGTGCGTGAAATAAGTTTAACACACTTACAAGGGGTTGTCAATCTTTTTTATAAGCTTTTTAGAAAATTTTTTGAATTTTTTCGATAAATTTTTCGCCGTTTTTTTCTATCATAATCCGTACTCTTTGGCGAGCTTTTTGAAAAGGGGCAACGCCCTTTCAATACGCTCCGTTTGTACGCAATAGGCAATTCTTACCCAGCCTTTATACCCAAAATCCGCGCCGTTGACCACAAGCAGTTCGTACTTTTTCGCCTTCTCGCAAAACGCCTGCGCGTCTTCTTCAGGCGTCTTTAAGAACAGGTAAAACGCACCGTCGGGGTAGATACACGTAAACCCTGCGTCCGTCAAACCGTTGTATAAAAGGTCGCGGTTTTTCTTATACACGCTTAAATCCGCCGTCATGCCGTCGCACTCTGCAACCACCCTTTGGAAAAGCGCGGGCGCGCACACGAACCCAAGCGAACGCCCCGCACCGCAAACGGACGCGTAGACTTCCCTTGCGTTGTCCGCCGAAGGACAAACGGCTACGTAGCCGATTCTTTCCCCCGGCATCGAAAGCGATTTCGAGTACGAATAGCAAACGATGGAATTTTTATAATACTGCATCACGCAAGGCACTTGCGTGTCCTTATCATAGACGAGTTCGCGATACGGCTCGTCGGAGATTAAATAAATAGGTCTGCCGTATTCCTTCGATTTTTCTTCCAAAATTTCCGCAAGCCTTGCAATCGTCGCCCCGTCGTACACGACGCCCGAAGGGTTGTTGGGCGAATTGATAAGCACGCCTTTCACGCGCGGATTCAGCGCGTCTTTCAGCTTTTCAAAATCGGGAAGTAACGTTTTTTCATCGGACGCAAGCACGGTAAGACGTGCGCCTGCGCCTGCCACGAACACCGCGTATTCAGGAAAATAGGGCGCGAAAACGATATACTCGTCCCCTTCCGTCGTCAATGCGCCAAGCGTAATCGTCAAAGACGCCGCCGCGCCACAGGTCATATACAAATCGTCGCCCGAAAGCTGGACGCCAAAACGCTCCGTATACTTCTTTGCAATCGTGTCCCTAACCGCCTTGTCGCCTTGCGCGGACGTATAACCGTGCAAAACCACGGACGGCGTTTCGTTTACGATACGCACAATCGTTTCGTTGACGGCGTCGGGCGCGGGTACGGACGGATTGCCGATGGAAAAATCGAACACGTTTTCCGCGCCTATTTCCGCGCTACGCGCTTTTGCATACTCAAAAATTTCTCTAATTGTCGAACGTTTGCTACCCAAACGATACGCCCTTTCGTTGTACATGTTTCTCCCCATTTCTTATAGACACTTGACAATGTCCACCGCTCTTTCTACGGTAAACGTCAACACTCTGCCGTCTTCGTGCTCGTTTTTCACGGGTATACCAAGACCCTGCGCCTTTTCCATGAACCAGTACGCCATTTCCATCCTACTGTAACGCACGATGAGTTCTGCCGGCATCGGACAAACGACGGGTTGGATTTGGCTTTGCACCGCCTTTTTCACCCCTTCGCGAAGATTGTTTAAGACGACGTCTTCGTCGATATAGTCCGCCTCGTTTCTCGCCTTCGAGTACTTGGTGATAACGCCCACCGTTTCGGGCAACAGCTCTTTAATCTGCGCCAAGCAAACGTCGTCGCTGGCAACGAGAATCGGCGCAATGCCGTGCGCACCTGCTATCCACGAATCGATTTCAATTTCGCCACGCGTCTTGCCGTTGATTTTTGCGTACTGAATTTCCATGCCGTTGTAGGTATGCGCCAAAACGCCGTTCGCCGTACCTGCCTTCGAGTGATAACCAAGGAAAATAATGCCTTTGAAATTATGTTCCTTTGCAAAGGACATACGCTCGGGATACGCCTTATTGTCAATGATGGTTACGCGCGGGTCGATTTCCTCGAAACGTAAATTTCCGCCACCTGCGTGGTTGTCCCAAACGGCAACCTTCGTTGCACCCAAGTCAAACAACGTTTCCGTAACCGCATTGATTTCCTTTGCCGCGTACCCAATGGCGCGCTGATAATCTTCCGTTTGGGAATAAAATACGTTCGGCTTGCCTACGACGCCGTGTATACCTTCCATATCTACTGCAATTAAAAATTCCATATCGTTCTCCTGTTTTTTCTATTGTAGCACTTTCCCTTGCAAATTGCAAGCGTAAGAACGCGCTTTCTTATATTATATTACGCGCACAACGCGCTACGCACGCGCGCGTGGGTCAACGGCGTAGAACGCCGAAAAACGATATCCCTTCTCCTTATCAAAGCCGTCCAACGGCGAATAGGACGCGTAAAGTTCCGTTTGCGTTTGCAAGGAATTCAAGGCTTGGTACGCACCCGTTTCCGCGTCGGTGATATACACCTTCGGCGCGTCGTAGTTCGCAATTTTTTCCACCGTTCCGTCCTGCGTTTTTTTGCCGAAATACCCTTCGCTTTCGTCGGTTGCAGGCACGTAGACCACGGACAAAAACTCCGCCTTATCCTTTCTCACACCGACAATTTCGCCGTCGGAAATCCGCGCCTGTCCTGGATACGATTGTAACACGTACATCTTCCCCGTATACTCTACGTAAAAGACGTCGCCTGCCACCGTCCTTTCACCGCCCGGTAAATCGAAAAACAAAACGCAACCGCCGTACACCATATCCGCCTTACCGCTTTCGCCTGCAACGTGCACGTATTCCGCCGTCGCCACGTACGTCTGCGTTTGCGTTTGCTTACACGACGCGCAAAAGAGCGAAAGAATAGCGACAAAAAGAAAACTTATCCACTTTTTCATTATCTTTCTCCTTTCTCCCAGTTTGCGCCGATTTTTAATGATTACACGTGTTTGCCGACGTATTTCAATACGTCCATTTGCGATTTGTCAAATTTCCCGTCGCGGTACACGCCGATATCAACGGAAACGACACCGCCCGCCGCATTGACACGCTTTACGTAGTCTGCCATTTCTTCCGCGTTCCTTCTTGCACCAAACGAGCCCCAATACCCCAACAAATTTAATTCCTTCCCCAAGGGCGCTAACACGTGCGCCTGCGCCGTGCCGTAAAACCTTTGTCTTGGAATAATCGTAAAATCAGATTCTTCCCCGCAAACGAAATCTTCAAAGGTATACCCTTTCACAATGTCGTCGCCTTCGTTTAAGCCGTTGTTCAACGCAACCAAAACGTTGGGGTTTCCTTTTTTGCAGGCTTTATAATAGATTTCCAAAAGCTCGTCCGTGTACTTAAACCAGTCTTTATAACACCCGTCTATCCACCAGCCCTTGACCTTGTCGCCGTAGCGCACGGCAAATTCTTCTAAAACGCTTGCCCATTTTTCCACAAACGGTTTGGTGACGCCGTCGCCTCTCGGCTCGGTAAACCCGAATTTTTTGCCTTCTTCTTCGTTTTTATACGGACCGTCGCCCGTGAAATATAAAAACAAATCGATGTCGTATTTAGACAGCGACTGATATAAATCCGCAACCAAATCTCGCGTGCTACACGCTTCGCCGGGCTTCGTGCCTGCAATTTTGTCAAACGTAGCGTTGGGCGCAATCATATATTTTCTGCCCTGCATTACAGTAATGACGTAATAGCCTGCGCCCATTTCGTGCAAGTTTTTCGCCAAAACGTCCGTGTCAAATTCGTGTACCAGCGTATCCCAGTCCGTTTCTTTTCCATAGCTGTTTGGAACATCTATGTTGTTTTGAAGTATGTATAAATAGTGGTTGAACACACCCCATTTCTTTGCGTAAAATCTGTCTTGTGCCAACCTTATGCCATTCGATTTCATAATCCTTACCCCCTAATTGACTATACTTATCCGTTTTCTCGGCTTTTTCTCGTTTTTATCAGTTTGCGCCGATTTGTCGGTTATCAAACGAGATGGTTTATCTTCAACGTTTTTATTATACTGCATTTTTTAGAAAAAGTCAATACTCACAAACAAAGAAAACGGCGTATTCTCACAAATACGCCGTTTTGTTTTACCTATGCTTAGTTTCTAGGATTTTTAATATTCGCTTGAAGGAGTGTGTATAGTGAAAAGTTGGTCGTGTATATTTATACCCTTTTTCAAGCGTTTTGCTTATCTTATGCATACATATTGCATATTTTGTTGAATTGTGTATATTTATACAAAACGCGGTAGCTGTAAGTTTTGGGTGATTTTTCACCTAATTTTTCGTAGCTGGTCTTGACAGTCCTTGCAATTTTGAAATTGCGTCAATCCCTTATAAAACCTGACTTTTTCGGCATTTTTCAAGTGCTTTTTATTGCTAGCCTAACGCCACCCACTATCACCGCAAGCCTTACTATAATTTGGCTACAATTTTGCCTTATATTTCCACCACCGTCATACCGTGATTACAGACCTTTAACAGTTTTTCAAGTTCTCTATATTTGCTTTTTAGTTCCAAAGCCTTGAAATTCAATACGTCAAAATCTTCGCCGTTGATAACGGCTTTTACCGTACCGTTTCGCACTTGAGCGTTCAGCCATTGACGGGCTTTTGTACGAATTGCACCGCCTTTTCCGCTACTGCCATAGCCGTGAACCACAGCAAGACAACCGATTTTATTTTGCTTGCAAAGGGTTATCGACATTTTAAGATAACTCACCGCCTCATCCACCGTCGGCATACCTTCTTCTAAATTAATTTCTTTGTACTTGCTCATTGCCTTACCTCGGTATTCGCTATTATACCGTTTGCCAAATTTCTCGTTGTTGAAAGGAACGCTTTTCATTATCACCAACAATTCTTCCTTCAAACAATCGCCATAGGACTTATAAGTTCCACCGTCGTTCAACAAAAATCGTCCTTTAGGATCAATCATCAAGTAGGAATTTTCCATCGTGCCAGATTCTTCAAACACAACTTCTTTTCCGCATCTTTGGTGTTTTTTGCAAAACGCGCGAAATTCCTCTCTGCCAATTTGATTTTTTCTTGCCTGATCGTTCACGCCGTTCACGATTTGCATTTGAAAAAACTTCAAACGATCCGCTTGTAAATCCTTATAAAGTTCTCTCATATCTTCGGTTATATTCAAACGAGATACAACCGTATTGATTTTTAACTTTATTCCGTTTTCCTTAATACACTTTGCAAGCGCAACAAGCGTTTCTTTTTTCAATACGCAATCGTCTTTACAACAACGTCCAATCGCTTTATTCGTTTGTTCCAAAGCAGAATCTACACTCAAACCAATGCAGTCCACTTTCCCTTTCCACGAATAAACGCGTTCATTTGTAAGCAAACTCCCGTTTGTAACTAACGATACTTTGATATTGCTACTATAAATATATTCTATCAATTTATCTAGATACGGATACAATAACGGCTCTCCACCCGCCAAATTGATTCTTCCGTCAACAATACCTTTCGCCCTAAAATAGCGAGCAATATTATCGACTACAAGACAAGCCTTCTCAAAGGTTAACGTCTCACTCGTTTGAAATTTACCAAAACAATATGAACAATGATAGTTGCAAGCGTTCGTTAAATGAAAGTTAAATACGTTAATTTTTTCTTTGTTCATTTTTATACTCCTTATAATAAATATTTGGAGTATATACCATTCTTTCAGCTATTTATTGTTTGTTTTGTTTTTTGTATTTTTCTATAATTTTCGCTTGATATTTTTCTATAACGAATTCTAATCCGTTATATAAATATCCGTGGGAAATTTTGCTTATACTGCCAAAATCAGATAAGTCTTCACATATAGTTCTATCGCCAAAACTATGCGTTATATAATTTCTTGTTTCCTTTTCTTCCGTCCCAAGAACGTACGTTAATAACAACTTATTCAAAGCCATTTCCAACATTCTATGACTTTCGTCCTTTTCACCATAAAGCGCAGGGAGTATTTTCGTCAAATAGTCTCGCACGATATTTTCATCACCATCTTCGGGACGAATCTTTTTAACCGCTTTGAGCAATTCTTCCTCATCAGTTTCACGGATTTCGCAGGTAAACACGCCTGTATACGTCTTTTTAAGCAACTCTTTTGCAAATTGTAAAGCACCAGTTAAACCGCAATCTTTACAAAGAACACCGATAAGCATTTCCAAAGAATCCGCCAAATACTTTTCTTCGTTTGAATAACTTTCCCTTTCTTGTTCCAACACAAAACTCTCTCTATTGGAATTAACCAATCTATCCGAATCGTATTTACAAGAATTCTTCGCCGACGACAAATAAAATTGATCAAAGCCGAATTGTTTTACAATTTTTACTTGTGCAGGCGCTTTTATATAGCCTTGAAAAGTTTCGTAATATTTAAAATTGTAAACGTCGTACTGCGGATTAAAAAATAAGAGTTCCGCAACCGCCATATTATAAATGGAATCGCCAAGTTGCTCCAAGATAGGGAATCTTTCACTTTCTTCCCACGTAGCAACTTTTCTATCCAACATCGCCACCACGTAGTCGGTTTTATACGATTCGGAAATATTCAATCCAAAAGTCAACATTTTTTCTTTTAACGCTTGAAAAGTATTCTCACGCAAAGTTTCATTCAACTGATACGCCGTCTTAATACCCGTGCGCTTTTCAACGGCCTGCGTAAAATCGTAAAGCATTTCAAATATGCAATTCGACCACTCGTTTTTGGGTATAATTTGGGTAATGTACCAACACTTCAAATATATGCGATTCAATACGTTTTCAACGGTAAAATAATTTTCGCAAAGCAACCCAACCACTTTCCTATCCACAGTATCGTGAAAACCGAACGTATGACTGTCTAATACGTCTAAAACCGTCCATTTTTGTTTTTCTAAAATCGGCTGCGGTTTTACCGTTTCGCTTTCCAAAAACGCTTTTACTTCCGTTTGATGTTCCGAATAAATCTCTTTGTAAAAAATCTTTTCAAAGAGTTGTTTTCCGCATACCACTTTTTCATCAAAAGAAGAAACCGTAGAGAATGGATAGCAAAGTTTCTCTCCTGCATACACCTTCCCAAACCGTTCAAACGCAAAACGAAACGTCCTAATCTCCATTTCTTCTTGCAATCTTTCAACGTACAAGCAAACCAACGGCAACGAATTTTCAACTAAAATCTTACCCACGCTATTTTTTTTCAATTCGTCAAATAAGTATTTCAACAATTTATTTGCGTGTGTATCCCCGTTGTTTTTTCGAATCGACTTCACAAAGTCGCAAACGGAGAAACGCTTGTGTTGTTGCCAAAACTTCACGTCGCTCAATAACAGCGACTTGAAGACATCCTCTATTGCTTCGCCCGCG
Organism: Candidatus Scatosoma sp.; assembly: GCA_045660225.1. Lineage (GTDB taxonomy): Bacteria > Bacillota > Clostridia > Christensenellales > Borkfalkiaceae > Scatosoma. Next base: position 2,311 of record JAZRDK010000081.1, on the reverse strand, counting down.
TTCTCATATAAAAATAACGAATCAATTCTTTCATGAATAGCGTTAAAATCATAATCGTAGTTTGCCGTTAAAAACACATTCGATTGCTCATCAAACTTTTCCACATATGGCAACCGAAATCCTTCTTCTGCGTCCAAATAGCACTCTGCTTTTACACCCGAAACGATTTTTTCTAAAACAGGTTTTAACTCCCCGAAAGATTTTAGAACTGTTTCCTCTTTGATTACTTTTAATTCTCTAAGAACGCCTAAATAGATATACGCACTCAATTTTTTGCCAACGGAATCTTCGACATGGCGAACGGCGAGCCACCATTTTTGCAAAAGCTCTTTTAATAATTTCCCGTTGTACTGCTTCCTATCCAACATCTGCTGTGCTTTTTGAAAATCGTTGTCACTTAATACGTCTTGCGCAAAACTCGTATCAAAAGTCAACAATCTCAAAAATACCCTTCGAATTGCTTGAAATCCAATTTCGTCGTGAACGTCTACGCCTTGAATGCGTATTTCACGTAAAATACTTTTCTCGTCTACGTCTTGACTACCGTATATTTCCGAATCCCGACGAATCCTTTCAAGCAAATTTTGCTTTTCTTTTTGTTCTTTCACATCAAAAAAGGTTGACCAATTAAGGCCAACCACGTTTTCGTTTAACATGTTGTCCTCCTTTTTTCTATTCAGCTGTTTGAATGGTATTACTCCACTCACAACTTCAATATAGAACTTCAAAGGAGGCTTTGAAAATATAATTATAAGATCATTACCGATAGTTTGTTTTTCGATGTGTCAACTACTACATTTAGTATTTGAACGATATAACGCACACCAAGAAAGAAAGTATAACTTCTCGATTCCATAATTCAGTTGTGGATTCTATTATAGCACGCTACAAACGTTTTGTCAACTGTTTTTGTTTTTAATTTTTTAAGTTGAATTTTTTTAAGGAAAACAACGAAAAATTGGTGTTTCAAAAAATTTTCAAATATTTGAATTTTTACTTCTCTAACAACGCTACAATTTCGTCGGCGTTGGTGTCGGGTTTTACTTTGGGCATAATTGCTTGTATAACGCCTTGCTCGTCGATTAGAAACGTCGTTCTCACAACGCCCATACTCCCTTTGCCGTACAGTTTTTTCTCTTGCCAAACGCCGTAGGCTTGAATTGTCGAAAGTTCGCTATCCGACAATAACACAAATGGTAAATTATATTTCGTCGCAAAATTCAAATGCGAATTAACGCTATCCTTGCTAATACCGATAACCACCGCGTTTTTATTTTCGATTTCCTTATTTTTGAGCGCAAACGCGCACGCCTGTCTTGTGCAACCAGGCGTATTGTCCTTTGGGTAAAAATATAAAACCACTTTCTTGCCGAGAAAATCGGACAACGAAACCATATTCCCGTTTTTATCGGGCAACGTAAACCCCGGCGCTTTCATTCCAACTTCTAACATACTTTTTCCGTCCTTCTTACTCTTCTATTACAATACAATTTATCTGTTTACTACGTACCGTACAAGCGTCTATGGCAACAATCCCCTTTCCGTAATACGGAGAAAAGTCCGCGTCGTCGCCAAACTCACTGTATTTCCTTTCGTACCTGCTATGCCCATACGAACTATGCCAATGCCCGCATACAATCGTTTTATTCTCGTCTATCACGCCGTCGTGCGCCGCATCCATACCATTAATCCAACGCGCAGAGCTCCATTGCTTTACGCTCGCATTTCGCCAATCATCTATAGCAAAATAAGTAACGGCGTAAGGATTTTGTCTTATGCTTTCGCAAGGAATCCATCCGTGAACAAAAATATGATTTTCCGTTTCAAAATAATCCACCATCGCGGGCAATATCTTTTGCATAAACGGCGTTTCTTTCATTTTGTAATAGATGTCGCTCGGATTGTCGTATAAATCCGCCAACCTACTACCCGTTAATTGCAAAACTGTATCTACCGTTCCGTTGGAATTGTGATGACTTTCCAAATAACTTGCCCTATGCCAAGAATTCAGCATATCCACAAGCAATTCTTCGTGATTGCCCTTAATGAGAATTACTTCGTCTTTTTCTAGCAACTCTAATATGAAATTTTGGAGTTCAACGGCTTCGCCGCCCCTATCAAACAAATCACCACACACAATCAACTTGTGCGGTTCTTCGTCGTCAAAAAAGCCTTTTTCTTTTAACGTTTCTTTTAATATCGAGCAAAAACCGTGAACGTCCGCGACAACATAATATTTCATCTTAGCCGTTCCCTTTCATGGTTTTATAGGCTTTTTTGATAAAATCTACTTAAGTCCGAGGCCAAGCGG
>JAZRDK010000080.1:0-3497 GCA_045660225.1 Candidatus Scatosoma sp. | reverse complement strand
GCCGTTCTTGATTTGGTAGTGGATGTTTTCCCTGCCGTACAAAAGGAACATAACCAACTTGTCGTCTTGGTTTTCCGACATAATGTTGCAAAGTTGGATTTCGTTGATAAGTTCGGTGTTCTTCTTACGCAACTGACCGATGGTACGTTCCTTTGCGGAATCCTTCATCTGCACTTTGCCGTCCACGATTTCGTAATCAACGCCTTCCTGGCCGTATGCAAGCGAGAGCAAGATGTTATGCGAAACGCCCGGTTGGATATCCAACGCGTCCGCGAGTGCGACACTGTCGATAATTGCCATCGAGTCGCCCTGCAAATCGCCCATCAACGTCTTTCTGTAAAGGATAGGGGATTGACACGCCTGGTCTTCGAAAGCAAGCAAACTGCCGTCTTTGCCGTATTGCAAGTACTGCGTTTCGCTTGCAGGGGTGCCGTCTTCGTTGGTTTCGCCCGTAAGGAATACGATTTTAATCGTCAATTTGTCCGTTGTTTCCGCAACCGTCGTGGGTTCTTCGACAAGGGTAAGCGCTTCGTCTTTGTCGTTGTAAAGCTTTGCGCCGTCGCCTTTGTCTTGATAGGTGTACGCCACCTGGTTCATTTGGAATTTGCCTTCTACGATTTTATAACGGTTGCTAGAGCCGTACGCCATCGTGCACATGATTTTGTCTTCGGGGTCGACGTCGACGATGGTTGCGACGGGTACGCGGTTCAAAATTGCGTTCATATCGCCCGACATCAAATCCTTAAGGCGCGTTTTTTCGCCTTTGAGCATCGTTACTTTGCCGTCGCTATCCTGCGTGTAGTCGATGCCTTCTTCGCCGTAGCAAAGCGCCATAAGTACGGGGGAAGGTTCTTCGCCTAACCCTTTAAGAAGGTCGCCAAGCGGAGCTTCCTTCGCGGAATTGATTACGTAGTTCGAAATTTCGTTGATAGGGGTGGCAAGCAGGGTGTCCTTGGAAAGCGGAATTGCCAACTCGTCCGTCTTTTTCAAAAGATTTTCCAACGTTTTGCCAACGGCAGGGGAAATATCGTTCAACGTGGAAAGCGTACCGTTGCTCGTCAACGCCGTTACCGCGCCTATCGAATCACCGAGCAGGGCGGAAATCGTTTGCTCTGCATACCGTTCGGACAAAAGCCCCGTTTGCACAACCGTTTTGTCGCCTTCCTGTTTTACCGAGCCGAAAATTAAGCCGTACAGGTCGCCGTCTACGTATTTATCCGCAAGCTCGATAGTGTCTTTCGAAGGACGGGTAAACACGTAATAGCCTACGCCGAATACAGTGCTGGCAATCAGCACCATACCAAGGATAAGTCCTAAGAAAAAGAAAAGAATTTTTCCTAAAACGCCACGTTTTTTTACTACTTTTACAGGGCGTTTGTTTTCAGGTTCGTCATAGGGTCTGGACATAAGCATCTAAACTCCTTTCAATAAATTCCCTAACGCGCATAGGCGTGTAGTATATACATTATAAACGATAATTCATTAAAATGCAAGTATTTCCGATAAAAAAAACGGACGCGCGCCTAAAAAACGTCGTCCGTTTGCGTTTGCGTATGAAAAAATTAAAGGAAAATGGGAATACTTGCCAAGTACGTTACGTCCGTTCTGTCCGCCGCCGCGTCTTCTGCAAGTACAAACGCCTTTTTATGGATAATACCGCCTGCTTTTTTGACGATATCTTCTAACCCGGCAAGCGATGCGCCCGTGGAAACGACGTCGTCTACGATACCGACTTTCTTGCCCTTAATAAGCTCGACGTCGTGTTTGGAAAGGTAAAGTTTTTGTTCTTTCCCCGTCGTAATCGAAGATTCAATCGTAATTTCAATGCCGTCTTGCATATACAATTTCTTCGTTTTGCGTGCCACCGCGTAATAGCGTTGATTCAGCTCACGCGCGACGCAATGGGTAAGTTGTAAGCCTTTTGATTCGGCGATGATTAACACTTCGCAATCGCTAAGCTCTTTTGCAAGTTCCTTCGCGCAATGTTCGGTCAAGGCTTGGTCGCCGTGTAAATTGAAAAAGGCGATGGAAATACCGCTGGGCAAAGGAAGAATGGGAAGTTCGGCTTGAAAACCGCGGATGTCGACGATGTGATATTTCATAATTGCTCCTTTATCGTGTTGGGCAAAACGCCCCGTACTCTCTATTCGTATTGTAGCATATTTTTTCGAAAAAGTAAACCCCTTGAAGGGAAATAAAGCGTTTTATTTTTAATTTTTCCGCTTGGGTAAGGTTGACATTTTTCTTTGTTCGTGGTACAATAAAAAAAGAAAAAGGAGAGTGTTTTTCGTGGGCGAAATTACGGCAATTACACCGCAGGCAAAAGATAAAACGCGTTGCAACGTCTATATCGACGGCAGGTTTTGTTGCGGGTTGACAATGGAAACGGTTGTAAAAAATCGATTGAAGCCAGGCCAAAGCGTTTCGCCTGAACGCTTGGAAGAAATGCAACTGGAAAGTGAGAAAAACACCGCGTTTGATAAGGCGCTTACCCACCTTTCCGCCACGAGAAAAACGGAAAAGGAAATTAGGACGTATTTGGAAGGCAAGGGCTATTTGCCTGCCGTTATCGATTACGCGTTGGAAAAATTAAAGGGTTATGATTTCGTCAACGACGGCGACTACGCGCACGCTTACGTCGAGTTTTCCGCCAAGAAAAAAGGCGGACGTTTGATTCGTATGGAGCTTAGGAAAAAAGGCGTGGACGACGCGTCGATTGAAGGCGCGCTGGAAGATTTGGACGAGCAGACGGAAACGGATACCGCGCGCGAAATTTTACAAAAATATATGCGCGGAAAAACGGCGGATAAACCTGCTTTGCAAAAGGCGTTTCGCTATTTGCTTGGCAAGGGGTTTGACGCGGACGTAATACGCTCCGTTTTGCGCGCGTTTGGCGATTGTGAAGACGAATAAGTCGGGGGCAGGTACGAGATGAAGGATAAAAACGGATTGCAATGGATACGGCTTGAAGACGTACCTTCCACCAACGAATACGCGAAAAACACGGCGTTTGACGTGGACGTTGCCGTGCTTTCGGCAAAGCAAACGGGGGGCAAAGGCACGAAAGGTCGTTTATTTGAATCGGCGGAAGGGGGCGTGTATTTGACGCTCGTTCGCCGTTTTGAAAATTTCCCGTCCAAGGACGCGTTTAAGATAATGGCGGGCGTTTGTACGGCGGTTTGTAAAACGTTGGTTTCGTGCGGTGTAAAACCCGTCGTGAAGTGGCCCAACGACGTGCACGTCGGCGGTAAAAAGATTTGCGGAATTTTGATTGAAAACACGTTTTCGGGCGCGAACGTAGCGCGCTCGCTTATTGGGATTGGCGTAAACGTGCACAACGATTTAAGTGATGACTTGCAAGAAATCGCGACGAATTTGTTGCAAGAAACGGGCAAACGCTTTGACGTGGACGAAATGGCAAGCAGGATTGTGGACGGTATTTATGCGCCGTTTTGTATGGACGAATATTTGTCGTTCGTTGGGAAGTCGGAGGCCAA
>JAZRDK010000079.1:0-12050 GCA_045660225.1 Candidatus Scatosoma sp. | reverse complement strand
AACGTCGTACGCATAAAATGGTCGTCGATGGCGTGTGCGAAATGGTAGGTAGGGATTCCGTCCGATTTCAAAATGACGACGTCTTGGTTGTTTTCCGTCACCGTAATATCGCCCTTAACTTGGTCGCGGAAGGTGTGTTTCGTTTCCACGTCCCCCTGCGAACGAAGGCGGATTACGTACGGTTTGCCCTGTTTTAAGTTTTCGTAAATTTCGTCTTCCGTCAAATTGCGACATTTTGCAAATTCGCCGTAATACCCGGGCAACAATTTGTTGTCCGTTTGATGTTGGCGGGTCGTTTCCAAATCTTCTTCCGTACAAAAACAAGGATACGCCAAACCGCGTTCAATCAAATCTTTTGCGTAAGCGTGATAAATTTCCGCGCGTTGACGCTGATAATACGGCCCGTACTCGCCACAAAGGTCCGCGCCTTCGTCGAAGTTTACGCCGAAATATTTCAAGGAACGATGAATAACTTCTACCGCGCCTTCCACCTTACGCTTTTCGTCCGTATCTTCGATACGGAGATAGAAAACACCGCCACTTTGGTGCGCGATGCGTTCGTTTGCAAGGGCAACGTACAAATTGCCCAGGTGCATAAATCCCGTAGGGCTGGGCGCTAAGCGCGTAACCTGCGCGCCTTCGGGCAATTCCCTTTCGGGATATTTTTCTTCGTAATAGGAAAGCGGTTTCACGTTTTCGTCGGGAATCAACGCGTTTGCGAGTTTCTTTAAGTCCATAATCGTACCTTCTTTTTCAAATTTTCTTGTTTATTTTAGCATCTGACAACGTAGTTGTCAATCGTTTGCGTTCGTTTCGTTATATTCTTTCAAAGCGTTTGCTAGCTTTTGCACGGACTGGTCAATCGTCAAGCCGTCTAATTCGACGACGATATCCGCGTATTTTTCGTACAAGGGCGTGCGTTCGTCGTATAAATCCTTCAAAGAAAAACCTTCTTTCAAGGCAACACCGCGTTTTTGCAAATCCCCCAAACGACTTTTTATCGTTTCGTAGGACAATTTTAAGTACACGACTTTGCCCATTTGCTTAAGCTTTTGCATAGCGTAGTCGCGATAAATAACGCTTCCGCCCGTCGCAACGACGCAACGGCTGGCGCAAATTTCGGAATTGACTTTCGCTTCAATATCCAAAAACGCTTCTCTGCCTACGCTTGCGATAATTTCGTTAAGGCGTTTGCCTTCCCTTGCAACGATAACGCTGTCGCTGTCGACGTAACCATAGCCGATAACTTCGGACAGTTCTGTACCGACGGTTGTTTTACCGCTCCCCGGCATACCGATTAAAATGACGTTTCCTTTCATATTACTACCCCCACGCGAGTTTCAACGCGTATCTGCCCCTTATTAATGTCTTGTATCGTCTTCGTACACTTCGCAAAAACGCGCGGAAAACGACGGCGTTTCGCCCTTGGCGTATAAATGCCCCGTATCGCTAAATCCTGACATACGGAAAACCGCCGTCCCCTTTTCTCGTTCTTCGGTGTACACCGTCGTAACCGACGACGTAAGCGCCGTGAAATGGTGCCAAAGCGGTATCGGTGAAATGCCGAAAAGATGCGAAAGCAAGACCATTTCCAAACCGAAATGACAAAAGAGCACAATCGTTTTGTGGTTGCCCTGCTCCGTCTTATACACCATGCCGTCCCGACGATAGCCGTGCTCTAAAAGTAACGCGTCCAAGCCGTCGGTAACAAAGCGGAGCTTTTCTTCCAAACCGCAGTTTTCGTACATTGTATGCCGAAACCAGTTTTTTGCGTCGTACATTTGCCCGTCGTCAATCCACTCGCCCGAAAGCATATCCCACATAAAACCGCGCTTGTTTTTAGGCGGTACGCTGAGATTAAATTCTTCCAGCCAGTCCTTGACGACGACCTTATCTTGCATCTTAAGCGCTTTCGCTGTGTACGCGCAGGTATCCTTTGCCCTGCCAAGTGGCGAAGAATAAATATAATCAATTTTTTCTTTTTTGAGCTTTTTGGCAAGCAGTTTCGCTTCCTTGTGCCCCTTTTTTGTCAGCGTATCGTGTTCGTAATCGGGGTCGCCGTGGCGTACGATAAGTATTCTCATTGCTCGATTTCCTCAATAAACGGCATCAAAATAGAATTTTGTACGTACAAAAATTCGTCCTTTATGCGTAGTCTATCGCCGTTTAATTCTAAATATTTCAAAGACGACTTCAACGCGTTGGGGAAATCGTCTTTCAAAGCCGAGCCGAACGTGGTTTCGTATTCCGTCATAGAAAGCCCCTGCGCCGTACGAAGCGCAAGCATCACGTATTCAAATTTCGCATCCGATTCTTCCACCCGTTCGCTGGTGACGGCAGGATAAAACCCTGAAATGATACATTTCATATACTCGTCTAAGTCAAACGTGTTGGTAAAACGTCTTCCGCACATAAACGAGCTGGCGGAAACGCCGACACCGATGTATTCGCCACGTTTCCAGTAGTTGAGATTGTGTCTGCTTTCATACCCTTCCTTGGCGAAATTAGACACTTCATAGCGCTTAAATCCCTTTTCTTCAAGGAGCGTTTTGCCGTATTCGTACAATTCGGCAACCTCGTCCGCGTCGGGAAGTTCGCCGTTTAAGTAGTCGGTGTAAATGGGCGTACCGTCTTCCACCGTCAATGCGTACATCGAAATATGTTTCGAACCGCACGCCGTCGCCAACTCTATCGTCTTTTTCACATCCTCTTTCGTTTGGTTTTTCAAGCCGAGCATAACGTCCGTGCTGAAATTTTGACCTTCCAAAAGCTTGGTTGCAAACACGTAGTCGCGCGCGTTGTGGATGCGCCCTAAATCGGCAAGCTGTTCGTCAATCGCCGTTTGCAAGCCGATAGAAAAACGGTTGATGCCTGCCTGCAAATACGTCTTTACCTTGGCTTCGCCTATCGTGCCGGGGTTGAGTTCTAACGTGATTTCCGCGTTTTCTTTCAACTTAAAGCAGGCGCGAATTTGGTTCATTGCGCCAAGGATAAGCTTGGGCGGAATATACGAAGGCGTACCACCGCCGAAATATACCGTATCAAATTCGTAGTCCTTCAATTCGTCGCCACGCATTTTCAGTTCTTTGTAAAGGCACGCCATATACGCTTCGGCATAGTCGATTTTGTCGGGGAAGGACACGAAGTCACAATACGAGCATTTATGTCTGCAAAAAGGGACGTGAATATAAATACCTGCCATAATTTTAATCCTTGTTCGTTTTCAAAATTTCCATAAACACTTCGCTGGGAACGTCTACGCTACCCACCTTACGCATACGCTTTTTGCCTTCTTTTTGCTTTTCAAGCAATTTTCTTTTACGCGTGATGTCACCGCCGTAGCATTTTGCAAGGACGTCCTTTCTAACTGCCTTAACCGTTTCGCGGGCGATGATTTTTCCACCAACCCCCGCCTGCACGGGGATTTCAAACAACTGACGGGGGATTGCGTCTTTCAAGTTTTCGCAAAGCGTCCTACCGCGTTCGTACGCCCTGCCTTCGAATACGATGGTAGACAGCGCGTCGCAAATTTCGCCGTTTAACAAGATGTCGAGTCTTACGAGTTTCGAGCGTTGATAGCCAGCCAACTCGTAGTCAAAGCTTGCATACCCCTTCGTGCGCGATTTCAAGCCGTCGAAAAAGTCGTAGACGCTTTCGTTTAAGGGCAACGTGTATTCAAGCTTAACCCTACGTTCGTCCATATACGTCATATTTTTGAATACGCCACGTTTTTCCTTGCACAAATCCATAATCGGCCCCATATAATCGGGCGGTGTGTACACTTCCGCTTTGACAATCGGCTCTTCCATATACTCGATATCCGACGGGTCGGGAAGGTGCGACGGGTTGTCCACGAAAAATTCTTCGCCGTCCGTCTTGTGCACGAGATAGCTTACCGAAGGCGCGGTGGTGATAATGTCCAAATTAAACTCGCGCTCGATACGTTCTTGGATGATTTCCATATGCAAAAGCCCAAGGAAACCGCAACGGAAACCAAAGCCGAGCGCAACGGAATTGTCCGGCTCGAAAATGAGCGACGCGTCGTTTAATTGCAATTTCAAAATGGCTTCTTTTAAGTCGTTGAACTTACTGCCGTCCAAGGGATAAATACCGCAAAAGACGACGGGTTGCACTTTTTTATAACCAGGCAACGGCTCTTTTGCAGGGTTGGTGGCAGACGTTACCGTATCGCCAACCGCTACGTCTTGAATCGATTTAATCGACGCGGCAATGTATCCTACTTCGCCCGCTTTTAAGCAATCCTTCGGATGCAACCCAGGCGCAAAAGCACCCACTTCCGTGACGTCGTATACCGTACCGGAAAGGAAAGGCTTAATTTTGTCGCCGACACGCACCTTACCGTCCATAACGCGGACGAACAAGATGACGCCTTTATAATTGTCGTAGTAACTGTCGAAAATCAACGCTTTTAAGGGCGCGTCCGTGTCGCCGTCGGGCGCAGGGAAATTTTCGGCAATCGCTTCTAACAAGTCTTCGATGTTCGTGCCTTCCTTTGCGGAAACGCAAGGAATATCGTCTGCAGGCAAGCCGATGACGTCTTCAATTTCCTTTTTCACTTCGTCCACGCGCGCGCTGGGAAGGTCGATTTTGTTGATAACGGGCAAGATTTCCAAATCGTTTTCAAGCGCCAAATATACGTTTGCAAGCGTGTGCGCTTCTACGCCTTGCGTCGCGTCAACCACCAAAATTGCACCTTCACACGCCGCCAAAGAACGACTGACTTCGTAGGTGAAGTCGACGTGTCCCGGCGTATCGATTAAGTTGTATTCGTATTCCTTACCGTCTTTTGCCGTGTAGTACATACGTACGGGCGTCAATTTGATGGTAATACCACGTTCGCGCTCGATGTCCATACTGTCCAAAAGCTGTTCTTCCATGTCGCGTTTGGAAACCTGCCCCGTGCGTTCAATCAGACGGTCTGCAAGCGTGCTTTTGCCGTGGTCAATGTGCGCTATGATACAAAAATTTCTTACATTTGAATTCGGTTTTGCCATACTGTATCTCTCTTATATTTTCAAGTCCTTACGGAAATATTCGATAAAACTGTGCAACGCGTACGAAACGGGTTGTTCCTTTTGCAAAAGCATACCCACCGAGCGAACGGGCAACACGGGGTCGGTGTGAATTTCAAACACTTCGCCACGTTCGATACGGTGCGTTGCATACTCACGCGGAATTACGCCGATGCCCATACCGTTATACACAAGCCGTTTCATAAGCTCCCAACTGCCCACTTCTATCGACGGCTGTAAATCGACGCCGACGGAGCTTAAAAAAGTGTCGAGCGAACGTCTTGCCACCGTGTTTTTATCCATCATAATCATCGGATATTTTTTCAGTTTTTCAAGCGGTTGTACGCCTTCCGTCAATTCTTTGTATTTCTCGCCCACGACGAACACGTCGTTAAGGCGCATACAGTTTTCGTCCAACTCTAAATCGTCGCTTACTTCAATTGGAAGGTTGACGAACGCCACGTCGCAACGGTTTGCTTTGAGTTTTTCGATGGTGTCGGGCGTGAAATCCGCCATCAGCTCGATTTTGACGGACGGAAACCGCTCGTGATAGTCCACGATTTTATCGGCAAGGAAATATTGAAAAATCGTGTCGCTTGCGCCGATACGAATCGTGCCCGTCGCCTGCGTCTTCGTTTGCGAAATTCTGTTTTCCGCTTCCTGCAACAGGGCGAGCGCCTTTTCTACTTCCGCAAAGATAAGCTTGCCACCCTGCGCGGACAATTCCATGCCCCTATGCGTACGATTAAACAGACTGACGCCCAGTTGGTTTTCTAACTGTTTGACAGACTGCGAAACGGCAGGCTGAGAAATATACAATTCTTCCGCCGCTTTCGTAAGACTGCCACATTTGGCAACCGTATAAAATACCCTGTATAAATCTAAATTGACCATATATTTCCCCGCTTCGATTATTTACCTACGCAGAATTTCGCAAAAATTTCTTCAATGATGGCTTCGGTAGCCGTTTCGCCCGTGATTTCGCCCAAGGCGTCCCACGCCTCTTTGACGTCGATGCCGATTAAATCTAAAGGTTGCGTTTTACAAGCAACGATTGCCTTTTCCAGGCTTTCCTTCGCCCTGCAAAGCGCCAAATAATGTCTTTCTTCAATCAAGAACGCCGAATCTTCCGACCTGTCGCCAAAACTCTTTTCGACGAGAAGGCGTTTTAATTTTACAATACCTTCGCCCGTCACCGCCGACGTATGAACGTCCGCGTCCGTGTCCGTTTCGTCCTTGAATAAATCCGCTTTGTTGACGACCTTGATAAGCGGTTTGCCTTGGAGCATATTCAAAACGCGCGCGTCTTCTTCGTCCAAACCCATATTCAGGTCTGCAACGAACACCGCGACGTCGGCGGAGCGAATAATCGATTCCGCACGCTCGATACCGATGTTTTCAATGGCGTCGTCGCTGTTTCTAACCCCTGCCGTGTCGTAGAGATTGAATTTCTTGCCGTCGATTTCTATCACGCCTTCCACCGCGTCACGCGTCGTGCCTGCGACGCCCGAAACGATGGCTTTGTCATAACCGAGCAGGCGATTCAAAAGCGAGCTTTTGCCTGTATTCGGCTTACCGCAAATGGCGACGGTAACGCCCGATTTGATTTTTTTGCCGACGGCGTAACCGTCCGTCAGTTCGCTGAGTTTTTCAAGGAGCAAAGAAAGGTCTAAAGCGAGTTCTGCAACGTGTTGCTCTTCCACGTCTTCTTCGGGATAATCCACGGAAACGTCGATGCCGGCAAGCAAGGTTGTCAGCTGTGCTTGCAAGTCTTTTACCTTGTTCGTCAATTTTTCGCTGTACAAAAGGTAGCCTGCCTTAACTTCCGCCTCCGATTCGCCGTTAATCATATCCGCGACGCCTTCAGCGGACGCCAAGGAAAGTTTGCCATTGAGAAAGGCGCGTTTCGTGAACTCGCCCCTGCCGGCAGGCGACGCGCCAAGACGGAAGGTCTTTTGCAAAATTCCACGCGCCACGTTTTCACCGCCGTGGCATTGAAACTCGACAACGTCTTCGCCTGTATAACTAAACGGCGCTTTGAAATATACGCACAGTCCGTAATCGGAAAACCCGTCCGCTTGAATCGTGCCAGGGTACATACGGTACGGCTGGAAATTAGAAACGGCGGTTTTGCCCACGGGCGCAAACATTTTTTCCGCAATCGCAAGCGGACTTTTTCCGCTGATACGGATAATGGCAACGCCACCCTTCCCAGGCGCGGTTGCAATGGCGGCAATATTCGTTTCTAACATAGCTACGGCTCTCCTTTGCAAGGCGGTGCAAACCACCTATTATAACTTTCGTTTATATCTATCCTTATTATACCACAGTATTATTGCTGTGTAAATTGTTTGCATCGTCTTTTTTATAAAAAAAGACGGGAAATATAATTTTTTCTTATTTCCCGTCTATGTTTATTTTGTTTTATGCGAAGAAATCGTCCGGGTCGTTAGGCTCTGCCGTCGAATTGTCCGCATTTGCCGTTTGGTTTGGTTCGCCACCAAATTCTGCAAACGGGTCTTCGCCTGCACCGTTTTGGTTGGACGTAGGCGTGCCACCGTAGGGCGGTTGATAGGGGCGAGAATACGGGTTGGAGTACCCTCCGTAGTACTGCTGTTGCTGACGCATATACGCCTCAGCCCTTGCGCGCATATACGCTTCGTAGTCAATCGAATCGTTGTGGCGAAGGACGAAAATAATGACGAAACGAATCGGGAACATAAACGACAAGATTGCGAGAATCATATAATTTCTCGGCGCGTATTTCTTGTAAAGCCCCACCGTCAAAACAATCACCAAAAGGGTATAGCACAGTTCGGGAATCAGGGCAAAAACACCGCTGAACTCGTACACGCTGGCAACGAATCCCGAAAAACCCGACAAGTTGCTCCAATGTTGGTCGACGCCGGGCAAGCCGTGGTTGATATACAAATACAGCTCGCAAGCGGTATTGATGGCAAGGAAAAGCGTCGTCACGATTTGTGCAATCATCGTGTACAGACCCGCGCGTTTCATCCGTTGGTTGAAGACGTAGCAAGTGCCGACCAGCCTGCCCATATAAAGCAAGTTGACAAACGGGCAAAACGCCAACCATTTGCGTTTGAAGTTTCTGTGGCTTGCCATAGCGTACAAACCAAAGCCTTGCAAAATGAACAAGCAAAGCCATATCCCTGCGCTGGTAATCAGCGAACCTATGAGCAAACCTTTTTCGTCTTTTGCAAAGAATCCGACGAATAAGCTTGCCAAATTTCTAAACGAGAAAATTTCCATAACTACTCTCCGTTTTATCCTTTATTTTCCGTGTAAACTACGTCCATAAGACAAAGCCCTTTTGCAGGCATCGTCTTACCAAGCAACGACCTGTCGCCCGTTTTATACGCCTTTATAAGACTGTCTTCCGTTTTGCGCGCGTTGGCTAAATCTAAAAGTTCGCCAACCATCGTCCGCACCATATTATACAAAAATCCGTTGCCCGTGACAAAAACGCGAATATCGCGCGTACCTAAGCTTTCGCTTTCTTCAACGCGCACCTTATACACCGTCCTTACCGTCGTTTTCACGGACGAGCCGGACGCGCAAAACGCCTTGAAATCGTGTTCGCCTTCAAAAAGACAAGCAAATTTTTGCAAAATTTCCAAACTCGGCGCGGTGTCCAAGCGGACGGAATAACGTTCTTTAAGGGGCATTTCGCGAGGCGAAACGTAGAAGGAATACGCGTACGTTTTTTGTTTAGCGCATCGATTGCTGTCGAAGGTTTCGCCTGCAAACCAGCCATCCGTTATGCGGACGTCGGACGGCAAAAACCGATTTAAGCAATCGGGCATTTTTTCGGGCGGAACGGTGACGTCGGCGTCGAAATGACAAACCTGCGCCAAGGCGTGCACGCCTGCGTCCGTCCTACCGCTTGCCGTGACGTTGACCTTTACCCCAAGCGCGGAAAGCACCGCGTCTTCTAAAACTTCTTGTACGCTACGCGCGTTTTTTTGGCGTTGCCAACCGGCGTAATCCGTGCCGTCGTAGGCAATTTTCAATACGTATCTCATACGCACCTCAAATAACGGCAGGGACGTAAATTCGAAGTACGATTACGCCCGCCAAAAGCATTAGACCGAACGTGGCGGATATAAAATCGCGCCAGGTAAAGGTAAGTTTTTTGTATTTGGTACGCACTTTACTGCCGGCGTAACATCTTGCGTCCATCGCGTCGCCAAGCTCGTCCGCGCGACGGAACGCCCTGATTAAAAGCGGAATTAGGATGGGCAACATCGCCTTGACGCGCCTTATAAGTCCGCCCGTTTCAAAGTTTGCGCCACGCGCCTTTTGCGCGTTCATAATGCGCGACGTTTCGTCCGTTAAAATGGGGATAAAGCGAAGCGCAATCGACATAATCAACGCAAGTTCGTGGACGGGGAAACGAACGAGTTTCAACGGCAAAAGCAGGCTCTCGATGCCGTCCGCAAGGGACACGGGCGTCGTCGTCAACGTGAGCAGGGACGAGCCGAGCACCAAAAGGAAGAGCCTTACCGCCAAGAAAATGGTGTAAAACGTCGCTTCTTTCGTGATTTTAATGAATTTCCATTGCCACCAAACCGTCGCGCCGTCATAGAAAAACAAGTTGAGCACCGTCATAAATAAGAGCAAGAACAGTATGCCTTTTACCGAACGGAGCAGTTTCTTAAACGGAACGCCCGAAACGCATGCAACGACCACGAAAGCAAACGCCACCGCGCCGAGCGCATAAAAGCTTTTGCAAAGGAAAATAGCGACGACGTAGACGATTAAAAACAAAATTTTAAGCCTGGGGTCGCACCTGTGCACAAAGGAGTTAGAAGGGTAGTATTGACCGAAGGATACGTCACGCATTTCCCTGCCCCCCTTCCGCTTTTCTCGCGTTTTTTGCATACGCAAGGGTAGCGCAGACGAAACCGTCCACCGTATAATCGCTGTCAATTTCCACACCGAATTTCTTCAAAGCGGACGTGATTTTCGCCGTAAACGGAACGTCTAAACCGAGCGTTTCCATTTCCTTCACACCCGTAAACAGTTGTTTCGGCGTGCCGACTGCAACAATTTTTCCGTCCGAGAAAATTGCCGAGCGGTTGCAGTTTTCCGCAATTTCTTCCATATCGTGCGAAACGATAACCACCGTTTTGCACCACTCCTTATGGATTTTGTGAAGGAGCGACATAATTTCTTCTTTGCCAAGCGGGTCTAAACCAGCCGCAGGCTCGTCCAAAACCAAAAGCTGGGGTTTCGTCACGATAACGCCTGCAATTGCCACCCTACGCCTTTGTCCGCCCGAAAGCTCGAACGGGGATTTGCGCTTGATTTCGTCGTAGGAAAGCCCCACCGTTTCCAAGGCTTCACGGACGGCGCGCGACACTTCCTTTTCCGAAAGTTCGGGCTTGAAATTTTTCAGACCAAACGCCACGTCTTCAAACACCGTTTCCGCAAATAACTGATATTCGGGGTACTGGAACACCATACCCACCGTACTTCTCAGCGCGCGGAAGTCCGTCTTCTTGTCCGTTAAATCAAAACCATTGACGCTAAGCGTCGTTTGTTTTTGGACGGTTTGCCCCTTTTTCGCCTTTTTGGGCTTATATTTTTTCTCCGCAGTAGGCACTTTCAACAAGGCGTTTAAGTGTTGAACGAACGTCGATTTGCCACTGCCCGTGTGTCCGATGATACCAAAGAAATCGCGCGGACGAATTTCTAAATCTACGCCCTTGAGCGCCGCCGTTTCAAACGCGGACGACGGGTTGTAGACGAAGGAAAGGTTTTCGCAAACGACGCGCCCTTCTTCTTCCGAAGACGAAGGCAATTTCTCATACTCTTTTTCTTGTGCTGTCGTGATTTCGCCTTCTTTTGAAAGCGCCGATACGATATGCTTTGCCACCCTTTCCGCGTCCGTTTCGTCGGGGACGGACAATCCGCCCTTGGTAAGTGCACGACAAACGCGCGTCGACCTGGGCAGGGTTAAGGCATATTTTTCAAGTTCTTCTTCGCGCGATAAGACGTCGAAGGGCTTGCCTTCCATTACGATTTTGCCTGCGCTCATTACGATGGCGCGGTCAGCAAGCATCGCTTCTTCAGGGAAGTGCGTAATGAGTAGCACCGTAATCCCTTCTTCACGGTTTAATTTCAAAACAACGTCCATCACTTCTTTTCTTCCGCGGGGGTCGAGCATAGCCGTCGCTTCGTCCAAAATCATAACCTTGGGTTTCAGCGCCAACACGCCTGCAATGGCGATACGCTGTTTTTGACCGCCAGACAAACGCGAAGGCGTAGCGTTGCGGAAGGCGGACATACCGACTGCGTTTAACGCAAATTCGATTCTTTCGCCGATTTCTTCACGGGGAATCCCTACGTTTTCCGGACCGAACGCAACGTCGTCTTCCACAATCGACGCCACCGTTTGGTTGTCGGGGTTTTGGAAGACGATACCTACTTCCTTGCGTATCGGAAACAGGTTTTTCTCGTCGTCGGCGTCCATACCAAGCACGGTAATTTTGCCTTCGTCGGGCGAGAGCAAACCGTTGGTAAGCCGAGCGAGCGTGGATTTACCGCTTCCGTTGTGTCCAAGCACCGCGACAAATTCGCCTTGGTTTATAGAAAAATTTACGCCTTGGAGCGCATACGAAACGGGGGCAGCGAACACGTCGTCGCCACCCTGCGAAGGTTTCTCATAAGAAAACCATACGTTTTCGAATTTTACCGCTTCCATCTTGCACGCTCCTAAAACAACGCCGTAGGCGTTTTTGCAGTTAGTTACTATTATAACAAATAATTTTGCGTTTTACAATGAAAATAAGGTGAAAAAGTGTGTTATATGCAAGAAAAAAAGAAAAAACGCAAAAATGCACACGTGGGATTGTGTTCAATTCTGCGTTTTTATTATCTAGTTAATGATTATCTGCCCTTTTGGGGCAAAGCGTCGTGATGCCGACAAGTATCGTATTCTTTCCAACCGACGTTTGCGGACATCACTCGCGTGAACCCACGGTAATACGTGGT
>JAZRDK010000078.1:0-36263 GCA_045660225.1 Candidatus Scatosoma sp. | reverse complement strand
AAAACTGCGGCGTAGACCCCGACGAATACTCGGGCTTTGCGTTTGGTATGGGTATCGAACGTATCGCGATGCTGAAATACGGCATCAACAACATCAAGACGCTGTTTGAAAACGACACCCGTTTCTTGGAACAATTCGAGGACTAAGGAGAAGAAAAATGAAAGCACCTTTCAGTTGGTTAAAAGATTACGTAGACGTTAACGTTTCCGCGCAGGAGCTGGCAGAAAAACTCTTTTCCTGCGGTTTTGAAGTAGAAGAACTTTCTTATCTTGGCGCAAAAATCAATCGCGTCGTCGTTGGGGTTGTCAAGGCGCTTACGCCCCCCCCCCACAGCGTCCATATGCAAATTTGCGTAGTTGACTGTGGGGAAGAATACGGCAGGGATTTGCAAATCGTAACGGGCGCACCCAACGTGTACGTCGGTATGAAAACGCCTTGTGCGCTCGACGGCTCGACGGTGGTAGAAAGCAATCCCCAAATGCTGGAAAAGAACCCGGACGGCATCAAAAAAATTAAAAAAGGCAAGCTCCGTGGCGTAGAATCCTTTGGTATGCTTTGCTCTGGCGAAGAACTCGGTATCAACGACGATTTCTATCCCGGCGCGGAAGTCAACGGGCTTTTAGACTTGGCAAAAGACGCGCCCGTGGGCGAAGACATCAAAAAAATCGTGGGCTTGGACGACTGGATTTTCGACGTTTCCATCACCGCAAACCGCCCCGACTGTCAATGTATTTTAGGACTCGCGCGAGAAGTTTCCGCCGTCCTTAATCTGCCTTTCAAAGCGCCTAACGTTTCCTACACGGCAAAAAAGACCTGCGCGCCTTCCGTAGACGTCGAAGTGCTTGCGCCCGACCTTTGCCCCCGTTACGTAGGACATTACGTTGAAAACGTAAAACAAACGCAGTCCCCCGCTTGGATGAGAAAACGCCTTGCTCTTTCGGGGATTCGTTCTATTTCGCCCATCGTCGATATCACGAATTTCGTGCTGTTAGAAATGGGTCAACCTATGCACGCCTTCGACGCGGACGACTTAGGCGATAGAAAAATCGTCGTTCGTAGGGCAAAACAGGGCGAAAAAATCGTTACGCTCGACGAAAAAGAATTTACGCTGAAAACGGACAATCTCGTCATTTGCGATGGCGAAAAACCCGTTGCTTTGGCAGGGATTATGGGCGGTTTGAACAGCGAAATTAAGGACGCAACGAAAAACGTGTTCTTCGAATCCGCAAAATTCGCGCGCGACAACGTCAGAAAAACGTCGCGTGCTTTGGGGCAGTCTTCCGACTCGTCTTCGCGCTTTGAAAAGGGCGTGGACGCGTACACCAACGCGCTTGGTATGGACAGAGCGTTGCATCTTATTGAAGAACTTGGCTGTGGCGAAGTGACGGATATGCGTCGTGACGTTTGCGCGGTTGACCTTGCGCCCCGTAAGATGACGGCAAGTGTGAAGAAAATCAACGCTTTGCTTGGTATCGAAGTTCCCAATGCGGAAATCGAAAGCATTTTAACGCGCTTGAACTTTAAGCCTGCAATCGTCGGCGACGAACTGACGGTAGAAATCCCTGGCTATCGCGACGACGTGGACGGTTATCCCGACTTAGCGGAAGAAATTATCCGTATGTACGGTTATGAACATATCGTGCCTACCTTCCTTGAAAAAGCGACGGTTACGGGTGGCGGTCTTACGGACGAACAGAAAAAGGAATTGCATTTGAAAAACGTGCTCTGCACACAAGGTTTCTACGAAGCGTATAATTATTCCTTCTATTCGCCCAAGGACCTTGACCTTATGAAAATCCCCGAAGACGGCGCGGAGAGAAACGCCGTACGCATTTTGAATCCCATCAGCGAAGAATTGTCAATTATGCGTACCTTCCTTGCGCCTTCCATGCTCTTAAACGCGGTTAGAAATATCCGCCGTGGCAACGACGAAGGCAGGGAATTTGAAATTGCCAACGTTTACGTCGCGCGTGACACGAAAAACGGCGAACAACCGGAAGAAAGAAAACACGTCGTGCTCGGTATTTGGGGCGGTAAAAACGATTTCTTTGATATGAAAGGCGCAATCGAACGCCTTGGCGAAGTCTTCCATTTGGCGTTTACGTACGAAAGGGCGGAAAAGAGTTATTTGCACCCCGGCGTATCCGCAAACGTAATCTTGGACGGCGAAATCGTCGGCGCATTTGGCGAACTCGACCCGGCAATCGCGCTTTCCCTTGGTCTTGATAAGAAGGTATACCTTGCAGAACTTGACCTTTGCGCGATGGAAGAGAAGATGGACGATGGTATCCGTTATAAAAACTTGCCCAAATTCCCTGCGGTAAAGCGTGACCTTGCCCTGCTTGTCGACGAGAAATTGACGTGCGCGGAAGTAGAAGACGTGCTTATGCACTCGTGTAAATACGTTACGGAGGCAAGACTCTTCGACGTATACCGTGGCGGTCAAGTCCCCGAAGGCAAAAAGAGTATGGCGTTTACGCTTACCTTCACGCCCGACGCGCAAACGGAAAAGGCGTTTACGCCCGAAACGTTGGACGGCTACGTGAAGAAGATTTTGAATAACTTGAAATTCAAGCTCGGCATCGAGCTTCGTTGAGGACGCTTGTGGGAAAGAGAGAAAAAATAACGAAATATGGATTTTTCAACGTCGACAAACCGTCGGGGATTGTTTCTTCGACGGTTGTCAATAAGTTGAAATGGTTGACGGGCACGCCGTCGGGACATATGGGCACGCTTGACCCGTTGGCAAGCGGTGTTCTGCCCGTGGGCGTAGGCAACGCCACGCGCCTTTTCGATTATTTTTTGAACAAGGAAAAAGAGTACGTCGCAGAATTTACCTTTGGGGTAGATTCCGACACGCTCGATTCGACGGGCGCGCTTGTACAAGGTGGGCGTGTACCCGATGAAAAGGAAATTCGCGACGTTTTGCCGACGTTTTTGGGGGATATTTTGCAAGTTCCGCCCAAGTATAGCGCGAAAAACGTCAATGGGAAAAGGGGGTACGACTTGGCGCGCGCAGGCGTGGAGTTCGAGTTACCGCCCAAACAAATTACCATCTATTCCATGGAGCTTTTAGGGCGCGTAAAGGAAGACGTTTTCCGCATCAAAATCCGTTGTGGTGGCGGTACGTATATCCGTTCTATCGGACGTGATATTGCATCGGCGCTGGGCACGAAAGCGGTGATGAGCTCGCTTCTTCGCACGCAAAGCGGTTGTTTTTCGTTGGATAAGGCAATACCCTTTTCCGTGTTTGAAGGCGACCCCGACCTTGCAACGCTTGAAAGCTTATTAATTCCTACGCAAGACGTATTGCCGTTTGATAGACTGACGCTGACGGAGAGAGAAGAAAAGAAAATTTTGCAAGGACAATGCGTGGAAACGGACGCAAAGGACGGCTTATATAAGCTGTACCAAGCCGAGAATTTTTACGGCATAGCCGAAATCAAAAACGGCTTGGCGAAGGCAAAGACGAAGTTATGTTAAAAAAAGTTTGGTTGACGGAAAACAAAGACCTTTCTAAAGGTTGCGCGATGCTACTTGGCGGTTTCGACGGTTTGCACGTCGGACATCGCCAACTTTTGACGCGCGCCAAGGAAAGCGGTTTGCCCGTCGGCGTTATGACGATTTTCGGCGGTAAGGGCGAAAAAGGACTGTTTACCTTCCCTGAACGGGAACATATCTTCAAAGAAAACGGCGCAGACTTCGTGTTCGAACTCCCGTTTTCTGAAATCAAGGCGCTTAGCGTAACGCAGTTTTTGTGTTTTTTGCGCGACGAGTTTTCCCCAAAACTTTTCGTTTGTGGCGAAGATTTCCGCTTTGGTTTTTGCGCCAAGGGCACGCCGAAGGATATCGTAGAGTGGGGGCAGGTGCGCGTTGACGTGCTTTCTCTCGTGGAGATGGACGGCGAAAAAGTCAGTTCACGAACGGTAAAAAACCATCTTTTAGAAGGCAATATAGAAAAAGCAAACGCGCTTTTAGGGCATGCGTATTTTGTGCTGGGCGAAGTTGTGAAAGACAGGGGCGTTGGCAAAATGCTTGGTTTTCCGACGGCGAATATCGTGTATGCGGAAGACAAATTCCCCGTCAAAGAAGGGGTGTACGAAACGCGCGCCCATATAGACGGCAGGACGTATAAAGGTGTTAGCAACTTTGGCGCACGTCCTACGTTTGGAAACGAAACCAAACGTTTAGAAACGCATTTGGACGGGTTTGAAGGGGATTTGTACGGCAGAGAAATCAAGGTGGAATTCGTCCGCTTTTTGCGCGAAATTCAAAAATTCGACGACGTGGACGCATTAAAAAAACAGTTGAAAAAAGACGTTTTAACGATAAGGGGAACTGCAAATGATTAAATTTGGACCAAGCGGAAATTCGGAAAGCTTTTACGCGTCGGGCTATTCGCATACGGAAGAATCGGCACAATTCGTCAAGGACTTGGGATTGGACTGTTTTGAATATTCTTTCGGACGTGGCGTTAGGATGACGGATATGAAAGCGTCGTCCATCGGCAGAGCGTTCGCGAAGGCAGGCGTAGAAATTTCGGCGCACGCGCCCTACTTTATCAACTTTGCTAACCCCGACGACGAGATGATTAAAAAATCGTACGGCTACGTTTTGGATACGGCAACCGTTTTGCGGAAAATGGGCGGAAACAGGGTGGTTTTCCATCCTTCGACGCAGGGCAAAGACGAGAGAGAAACGGCGGTCTTGCGTACGGAAGACAAATTGAAGATTTTGCGTGATTTGATTTACGAAAACGGCTTTGACGATATGCTGTTTTGCCCCGAAACGATGGGCAAGTTGGCGCAAATCGGTACGGTGGAAGAAATTACGCGTTTTTGCAAAATAGACCGCGTGTACGTGCCGTGCATCGACTTTGGACATATCAACGCGCGCGAACAAGGCTCGCTTAAAACGGTAGACGATTATAAATCGCGTTTGTCGTATATGATTGACGGGCTCGGCTTTGAGAAAATGCAACATTTTCACGCGCATTTCTCAAAAATCATGTATTCTGCGAAAGGCGAAGTCAAACACCTTACCTTTGAAGACGACGTCTACGGCCCGGAATTCGAACCGCTTGCCATTGCGTTGCACGATTTGAAATTAGAGCCGTTTATCGTCAGCGAATCGGACGGAAAACAGGCGGAAGAAGCAATAGTGATGAAAAAAATCTATTTCGGAGCATAAAAAAGCGTGCGATTTATCGCCGTACACTTGACGGAATTGATTTTTTTTGCTACAATATAGATTGAGAAGGAGAATTCGCGGTGGTAATAAACGGTAAAAAGATATTGCAAGCGAGCAATTGCGACGCAGTTTACGTTTCCTGCGAATATATGATGCGGTATATCGTGGGTTTCGCGCCCGAAAACGGGTTTGTAATCGTCGATAAAGACGGCGTAACCTTGTACACGGACAAGCGGTATATCGAATCGGCGGAAATTTTGTTCAAAAACACGGAAGTTACCCCTGTTTTGACGCCGAAAAAGGACGCGCTTACACGCTTAAAAGGTTATGGTTTGGTAGGCGTTTCCTTCCAGGAAACCAGCTATGCAGAGTTTTTAGAACTTGCCAATGCAGGCGTAAAGACGGCGAATATCGACGACGTTTTCGCAAAGGCAATGACCGTCAAAAACGACTGGGAATTGTCCTGCATTGCAAGGGCTTGCGAAATTGCCGAAGACGGATTTTTGGCTTTGCTTCCCGAAATCAAGGAAGGCATGACAGAGCGCGAAGTTTCGGCTTTGCTCGAATATAAAATGCGTACCTTTGGTGCACAAGGCTTGGCGTTTGACACCATCGTCGCGTTCGGTTCGCACGCGTCCGTTCCGCACTACGAAACGGGGGATACGCGCCTGAAATTCGGCGACGAAATTTTAATCGACTTCGGTTGTCGTGTCAACGGTTATTGCTCGGATATCACGCGCACGTTCCTGTTTGGCGACGACAAAAGCCACGAAGATTTCAAAAAAGCCTACGACGCGGTGCTTGGCGCACACCTTTTGGTGCAAGAAAAGCTCGTCAGCGGTATGACGGGGCACGAAGGCGACGCGATTGCGCGCGATTATCTGAAATCGAAAGGACTTGGCGAATTGTTTACGCACTCGCTTGGACACGGTATAGGCTTAAACGTGCACGAATACCCCTCCCTGCGCCCGAATATGCAGGAAATTTTGACGGACGGTATGGTGTTCTCGGACGAGCCGGGCGTTTATAAGGCAGGTGAATTTGGTATTCGTATCGAAGATACGGTTACCTTAAAGAACGGAAAAGTGAAGAGCTTGATGTCGAAAACGGACAAAAAACTCTTAATTTTATAAAAGAAATAAAAAATATAAATAGACAGGAGAAAAATTATGGCACAGATTTTGGCAGGCGATATTCGTAAAGGCGCAACGTTCGAATACAAGAGTGGCGTTTACACCGTTACCGATTTCCAGCACGTAAAACCCGGTAAAGGCGCGGCGTTTGTAAGAACGACGCTTAAAAACGTTGTTACGGGTCAGGTTTTGTCCAACGAAACCTTCAACCCCACCACCAAGCTTGAAACGGCTCAGGTAGAAACGAAGAAGATGACGTATTCCTACTTCGACGGCGAATTCTACGTATTCGTAGACGAAGAATGGAACCAAGAAAGCCTTACCTTCGACCAGGTAGAAGAAGCGCTTAAATATATCAAAGAAAACGACACCGTAACCGTTAAATTCCTTTACGGCAAGGCGTTCTCGGTTGAACCTGAAAACTTCGTTGAACTTAAGGTTATCGAAGCTGAACCCGGCGTTAAGGGCAATACCGCTACCAACGTTATGAAAAACGCTAAAGTGGAAACGGGCGCAACGATTCAAGTTCCTATGTTCGTTGAAGAAGGCGAAACGATTCGTATCGACACGAGAACGGGCGAATACATGAGCCGTGTTTAATTGCACGTCGCTTAAGCTTTGTTGAAAAATAGGATAAAGTAAAAGGACGGAACGTGAGAAAAAAGTTCTCGCGTTCCGTTTTACGCATTTTTAAGGAGATTGTATGAAAGCGGTTGTGCAAAGGGTGAAAAAAACCGTCCTTTCCGTCGATGGAAAAATCGTGTCTGAAATCCCGTTTGGATTGACGGTGTTTTTGGGCGTCAAGACGGGGGATATGGAAAAGGACGCCGACTATTTGGGTAAGAAAATTGCAGGCTTACGCATTTTTGAAGACGAAAACGGGAAGATGAATTTGTCCGTCAAAGACGTCGGTGGCGAAATTTTGCTTGTGTCCCAGTTCACCTTATACGGCGACGCAACGAAGGGGTTTCGCCCCAGCTTTTCGCTTGCTGAACGCCCCGAACGCGCCAACGCGCTGTATGAATACACGGCACGGCAAATTCGTGGCTACGGCGTAACCGTCAAACAGGGCGTCTTTGGTGCGGACATGCAAATTTCTCAACACAACGACGGGCCGGTAACCATCTTGTTAGATTCGTAAGAAGGGGGCGTGTACGCGATGAAGATACAATTTTTAGGCACGGGTGCGGCGGAAGGTGCACCCGCTATGTTTTGTCAATGCGACACCTGCAACGAATTAAGACGTCGCGGAGAAAAGGAATTTCATACGCGCGCGCAATACTTAGTCGACGGCGTTTTGGGGATTGATTTTCCGCCCGACGCCTATTATCACGCGCTTCGCTTTGGCATCGACCTTGGTGCTATGCGCCACCTTTTGGTTACGCACAGCCATATGGACCACTTTTACGCGCACGATTTCGTGCTCCGCGGATACAAGTACACGACGGCGACGGATTTGCCGTTGACCATTTACGGAAACGAAGAAGTGGTGCGCGTCTTCAACGAGTGCACGCGCCGTGAAATGAAAGACGTCGTAAAATCAAATTTCCGTTTGGTGGAAATCCAACCCTTTAAGCCCTTCGCTTTAGGTGATAACGGCGAGTACGTAGCAACCGCGCTTTTGGCGCAACACAGCGCAAACGAGCGCGCGTACGTTTACCTTTTAGAGAAAGGCGATAAACTGTATTTGCATTTGACGGACACGGGGCGTTTGCCGATGGAAACGATGGACTACTTGCAAGCCTACTTAAACGAGAAAGGCAAGCTTGTCAATTTCGTGACGTTCGATTGCACTTTCTTATATCGTACGGCAGGCGAAGTTTCGCGTCATATGGGCTTGGAAGACAATTTGGCGACCCAGCGCGAGTTGGGGCGAAGAAACGTCGTAAACAAGCACACCAAGTACGCGATTACGCATTTTTCGCATAACAACAACCCCTTATCAGAAACGCTTGAAAAGGCGAAAAAAGAGTACGGTTATACCCCTGCTTACGATGGAATTTCGTTTGAAATTTAGAAAAAAACACGTCTACTCACGGTGGAATTGTCAAAAACGTCCTGCAAACAGGACTGGGTGGGATTTTTATCAAAATCCTTAAAGCCCTTGAAAAATATGACTAAAACGGAATTCTACTGTGGGTAGAGTTCCGTTTTCTACCCTTAGTGGATAAGTCTTTGGACAAGTAGAACGTTTTCCTTGAAAAAAGGTTGTCTTTTCTGGTAAAATTTAATAAAATACTTATCGTAAAGGCGCAACCTTGTGCGCAAAGACAACTTACGACGGAGTTTAGCAAATATGCAAAAAGCACAAACGGTATTCAGACGCGGTTGGGGGGAATCGGACGTAGAAAACAAGACGCCCGTTTTTGCCGACTGCGGTGTTTCCGCAAAGGAAAAAAATAAAACGCTTGGGAAGGAAAGGGGCGCGAAAGGCGTAATTCCCTTATTCTTTGCAACGGACGACAACTATTTGCCTTTTTTGGCGGTGACGCTGGAATCGATTTTAGAAAATTCTTCGCAAGAGTACGCGTACGAAATTTACGTGTTGCACTCGGGCGTGCGCCAGGAATACGAAGAAAAAATTATGCGCTACTGCGCGCCGAACTTCCGCATTTCCTTCGTGGACGTAACCGAACGCTTGGCGGAAATTAAAACGCATTTGCATATGCGCGACTATTACACGTGCACGACGTATTTTCGCGTGTTTATCGCAAGCATGTTTCCCCAGTACGACAAGGCGCTGTATTTAGATTGCGACTTGGTGGCGCTTGGCGACCTTAGCGCGTTGTACGCCTACGATTTAGGCGAGAACTTAATTGCAGGCGCGCCGTGTGAAGGCGTCAACAGTTTCAACGTCTATAAAGACTACGTTCGCGAAGTGGGCGGATTAAACCCCGACTATTTCTTCAATGCAGGCGTGCTTTTAATGAACTTAAAAGGGTTTAGAGAAGAAGGTTTTTACAGACAATTCGCCGACCTTTTGAAAAAATACAAATTTGAAGTAATTCAAGACGAAGACTATCTCAACGTGCTTTGCCAAGACAGAGTTTTGCGCCTTCCCAGGGCTTGGAATAAATTCCCCGTTTCTTCGGACGTGTTGTCGCGCGAAGATTTGCGTATCGTGCATTTTGGTATGACTTGGAAACCGTGGCATTATACGGATATTCCTTACCAGGAATATTTTTGGGAGTACGCGAAAAAGACGGAATTTTACGGTTTTATCAAGAACTGTTTAGACAATCACGGCGTCGAAGGCTTAGAAAAAGACCAACGCTGTGAAGAAAGTTTACAGGCGCTGGCAAGACGCGAAACGGAGAGAAAAGACGGCTATTTCAAGGTGTACGGAAAACGCTACGGAAGGCTTGCTTAACGCCAAAAGGAGAGTACCATGGACGAAACGAAGATTTCTGCAGGGCGCAAAGAAGTGCTGGATAGAATTCAGCAATACCAAAGGGAGTGCCGTTTTGACGAAGACGTGGAAAACGACCCCGAAGCGCCCGAGCTTTTGCCTGACGACGTCGATTATCTTTGCAAAAAGTGGCGTTCGAAAATAGGCAGACGGGTTGCGAATTTTTGTGCGGACAGATATTATTTGAAGTTAATGAAAAAGGGTGTGCTCGTCGTAGACGGTGTGCACGGGGAAGAGCATTTGTCCGCCCTTGCCAAGGGCGCGGTGATTACGTGCAACCATTTTTCGGCGTTTGACAATTACGTCGTGTTTCATTACATCCGCAACCACCTTCCTAAAAAATACCTGTACAAGGTTATCCGCGAAGGCAATTATACGAATTTCCCCGGCTTATACGGTTTTTTCTTTCGGCATTGCAACACGTTGCCGTTGTCCAGCAATCGACGTACGATGATAAATTTTATGTCGGCGGTCAACACCCTGCTCAAAAACGGCGAAAGCATACTTATTTACCCGGAACAAGCGATGTGGTGGAATTATAAAAAGCCCCGCCCTTTCAAGGTGGGTGCGTTTAAGATGGCGTACAGGGCAGGCGTACCCGTTCTTCCCACCTTCATTTCGCTCACCGACGACGAACGGTTGGACGCCGACGGCTATCCCGTGCAACGACACACGTTGCATATCATGCCCCCGATTTATCCCGACCCTGCCCTCGGCGAAAAGGTGGGCGCGGAAAAAATGATGCACGACGCCTTCGCGCTCTACAAGGCGAAATACGAAGAAATCTACGGCGTACCGCTTGCGTACGCGGAAGGAGAAGAAGTATGATTTTATACCTTGCGATTATCACGGTTTGCGCGCTTTTGATTGCTTGGTTTGCGTCGCTTTCTTATGGCTATGCGTACGGCTCGACGTTAGGCTATACGGTGCTTGCCGTCGTTCTCGTCATTTTAATCGACGCGTTGGTGGCAACCGTATGTCGTTTACTGCCCCAAAGCTGTGCGGACGAAAGCAAAAAAATCTACGCCGTCGGCGCGCGCGAAAAGAAATTTTACGAAAAACTGAAAATTAGGCTCTGGAAGGAAAAAATCCCCGAAATCGGACACTTCACGGGCTTTCGGAAAAACAAAATTGCCGACCCTAAAAGCGTAGAATACTTAAACCGTTTCTTGTTGGAGGCGTGTTATGGCGAGCTGGGGCATTTCTTTTCCGTGTTTTTCGGTTTTTTACTGCTTCTTTTGTTTCCGTTGACAAACGCGTGGTTTGCCATCAGCATCCCCGTATCCATCGTCAACGCCTTGTTGAATTTGCCGTCGCTTTTTGTTCTTCGTTATAATTCGTACAAACTGCGCGTACTTAGAAACAGCAACTTAAAAAAGCAGGCAAGGCAAACCCAAACCATGCAACAATCCGCGTAAAATATCCGCCCTTCCAGGGCGGTTTTTTTCTTCAAAAAGGAAAACTATAAATTTTGATACGATGCTTTGGAAAATGGATTGTTTAAGGTAATTTATTGTAATATATTGACATTTCTTGTAGAAAGTGGTATAATAAAATACATAAATTGCGTCCCACGAGAAAAGAAAGGTATTAAGCCGAAATATCCGTCGTTCTTTTCGCTTTAAGAGAACGAAAGGGTACGTTTCAAGACACGATGGTTTTAAGGCACAATCTTTAATGGTAAAAAACGGCGCCGTTTTAGAAATTGTTTGGAGGTGAACTAATGAGAAAATTATATTGTGTTATCGCGCTCCTTCTATGTTGTTTTTCCCTTCCAGCGTGTAAAAATGATTGCATACATCAATATTCCGTTATAAGCACGGTGGACGCAACTTGCACGAAGAAGGGCTATAACAAATATGAATGCTCTGAGTGCGGAGACAGTTATAAAGAAACGATAGAAACCAAAGCGCATATAGCAGGCGAAGCACCGACTTTAGATACCGCGCAAACTTGTATCGTCTGCGAGACCGTTCTTGCCGATGCAGTGGAGTATATGCCCTATCGGAATCACGATTTGATAATTAACGAGTACTGCGGGTATACCGACAATTACATCGTTACGGATATTGCGCATCAAAACCAGGAAAGATATAAACCTGGCGTTATGCCGTACACGGATAAAAACGGTGTTGCATACGATTTGAATTTAGACATACCCGTTCAAGATTTTTTCACGCATAGTGTTCGCTCCGTTTTACCGCTTGCAACGACGGATGGGAAAACGTATACCACGGATTCGGGGTTTAAGCTTGCTTTTACGTTTTCTGCAACCGACAAAGACGTTTCGACTATTCGTGCTTGGAAACAAGGTTTGCGCGCGGAATTTAAAGATGCAAACAAAGACCTTCTAAAAATTGTTGGAGAATATAAAGCAGACCCTGCGTTCTATAACAACGTTTACGAGTTGGTAGATTTTTCGAATAGCTATATTGAAGTTGCGAAACAAACGGATAATGGTTACGAAACGATTAAAAAAATATCGTCCAACGAGGCGTGGAACGATATTTTTCAAAGGGGAAAGCTTGAAATAGCGAACGTTGACGAAAAACCCTTCTATGAAAAGGGCACGTACCGTATTTTGTTTAAGTACAATATGACGTGGATAACCGATTCGCCTTCGGTTGTTTACGCTTTGAGCGACACGAATAAAGAAAACCCCGTCTATCCTTACGGAAAACTAAACGACCAGTACGAGTTTTTCTACGTCACGGTAACAGACGAAAGAAACAATGTTTTGTTGCCAAGTAGCATAGAGGCAGGGGAAAACGGGCTCTTTAGTCAGGTAAGGATTTTGGGGGTAGAAGAAAACGCTCCGTTTATAGCCGGAAATACAACCCTGAATTTCAAAAGTAGCGTTGTTTTCAATATAGGCGCGAAAGTGGATATGACGAAGAAGGGTTATTATTATAACCAACGTCAGGTGCGAAAGTTTTCGTTTACGATTTCCGTCTATAATAAGGGAACGGATACTTATGAAGAGTACGAGGTTTACGATTTGATGCACTACCTTTCAAACCGAACCGTTTACGGCGAAGAAATTACGTTGGATATGGGGCGCGACGTCGCGCTTCGGGGCAAGAAATGTAGAATAACGATTTCGTGTTCGTTTTTTGACGAAAGTAGTGGAGCAACGATAACCGAGCAACAAACCTACGATTATATTTTGCATTGGTGATGATATGAAAAAGACAAGGATTATTTTATTGTCAATAGTTTGCGTCGGTCTTTTAGCGTGTGCGGGGGCTTGCGACGTGGAAGAGGAAACGAGCAGTAGCGAGTACACGGGTAGCTATGAACTTGTGGACACTATTACTACGGAATCCGTAAGAAAGTACGAGACGGGAAACCAAATAGAATTATACTTAAATTCTACGCAAAACAAGTTGTTGCTAGATTTCGTGGATTCCGGGGCGCACGAAATCGCCGTGTTGGATAAAAGCGTTGTTGATATCGAAAATCAAAGGCTTATCCCCAAGGCGCAGGGTATGACGTATCTTTCGTGTAGGTATGGCGATACGATAAAAAATTATGCAGTTATCGTCCACAACGGCGCGGAACACGTTATCTCTTGTAGTGTTGAAGGGACGAGTACCGATACGTTATCGGCGTACGTAGGAGGCGTTTATCAAATTAGCGCGGAGAATTCTTCTTCTTGCGATATTTCGGAATTAAAGATTGACGCGTATACGAACTATGCGGACGTTGACGCCGATGAAATTATCGCGGTAAAGCCGAACGGCGAAATTTGCATTGTGGGTATAGGCACTTGTGAAGTTTGGGTGCATTCCGCCACGAATACGGCGGACAAAGGCGCTCGCGTAGTCATATCGACTTCCTTTTCCGATAGTGCTCTGTCTTCGGCGGTACTCAACTGGGCGAGCGAGAATCTTGAAAATGAAGGGGAAACCGTCGTTGGAAAATCACAGCTTGCAAAGATTGAATCGCTTACGTTTACCGAGCTTTTAGAATTTGACGAAAGCCATTGGTCTTCCGTTTTCTCGTCTTTGAATTCGGTGGTATTTGATTTAAGAAACGGCAGTAATTATAACGCCGTCTACAACGTTAGTTCGGGTAAAATTTCCTATAGTTTTTTAGGGGCGGAAGACGTTTCGTATAACCTTTCGATTGTTGCGAGAGAACGTGATGAGCTGGATTTGAAATTTAGCAATTTCTCGATGAACGCAAAGGGCGCAGGCATAGACGTTTCTGCGGTAAAAGACACCCGTATTACCTTTGAGGGCGTTTGCCACTTCAAAGGCGCAGACGGGCAAAGCGGTAACGGTTACAACGTGATTTCTGCAAACAACGTACAAATAACGCTTGCACAAGATGCCATCGTTACGTTTGCAGGTGGAAACGGAACTTCGCAATCAACAATCGGTACGCGTATAGGCGGATACGGAATTTTGGCGGTTGGCGCGGTACATATCAATTCGCTTGCTGTTTCTACAAGCGCCTTGAATATTTCCGGTGGCAACGGCGGCAACGGCTATAATGCAGGCGATTCCGGCGGAAACGGCGGTGTTGGGGTTTCAGCCGACGCGTTGTCTATTTCAGGGAAGGTTTCTTGTTGCGTTTACGGCGGAAACGGCGGAGACGGCGTGGATGCTCCAGATTATACAACCGGTGGCGCAGGCGGCAACGGTGCGAACGCGGTACTTTGCCGAGAAGTTACTTTGGGCGAAGGCGTTGTTTCGTCAATGCGCGGTGGAAACGGCGGCGACGGTAAAAAAGGCGGTATTGGCGCACAAGGCGGTCCAGGCGGTACGGGTAACGGTGCTACGGCTAACGGCGGTTGGGGGAACGACGCAAGCCACGGCGGAACGGGTTATCCGGGCGATCCCGGGGCGTCGGGTGGCAAAGGCGGTAACGGTGGCGCAGCTGTGTCTTGCACGGAAAACTTTTACAATTACAGCGCCGACACCATTTTGATTGGTGGCAACGGCGGTGACGGCGGTAAAGGTGGCACGGGCGGTAAAGGCGGTACGGGCGGTAAAGGTGGCAACGACGATTGGTGGGGCCCCGGGGGCAACGCGCCTGGCAACGGCGGTAACGGTGGCACGGGTGGCAAAGGTGGCACGGGTGGCAAAGGCGGAAAAAAGGGTCTTGCCTATGACGGTGCTATTGCCATCAGCGGTCTTTTGCCGGAGCTTACGGACGGCGAATTTGGTACGGGTGGCGACGGCGGTGCCGGTGGCGCAGGTGGCGCAGGCGGTGCAGGTGGCGACGGCGGTAATAACGGTGGCGACGGTTCAAGCGGTTCAACAGGGGCGACAGGCGCTACGGGCGATGCTGGCGGAGTAGAAGGCGCTTAAAAGTGGTTCACCTTTTCAGCGCACGCTATTGACAACCGAAGCAGGTTGTTTGCAAAGTCGCGTGATGGAAATGGAATATGCTTAATAAAAGGTCTATCCTGCGTTTGGATAGACCTTTATTCTTGAAAAGCCGTCTTTTTTTACTTTTTTTCAAAAAAATCAAAAAAATTTTCTAAAAAAGAAGGGAAAACGCGAACTTTTGTCGAATATATTATTATAATAATATATTTTTGGGCATAAATTTCGTAAAGGGGGTATCGGCTTTGGATAAGCAAAAAGTTTGCGTGAGAGAACGCGTGTATCAAACGGAAGACAAGTTTTTATCGCCGTACGCGAAGAAATCCGCGGAAACGGCAGGGCGCGCACGCGAAGAAAAACGCTGTGATTTCCGCACGGATTTTCAACGCGATAGGGACAGAATTATTTACAGTAACTCGTTCAAGCGCTTAAAGAACAAGACGCAAGTCTTTTTTGCGCCCGAAGGCGACCATTACATTACCCGTCTTACGCATACGTTGGACGTTTCGCAAATTGCGCGTTCGCTTGCGCGCTCGCTCGCCTTAAACGAAGACTTGGCGGAGGCGATTGCGCTTGGGCACGACTTAGGGCATACGCCCTTCGGGCACGTCGGCGAAAGGGTGCTTGCTAAGCTTGCAAGCTGTGGATTTAAGCACAATCATCAATCGGTACGCGTTGTCGAAGTCATTGAAAAGGACGGCAAGGGGTTGAATTTAACCGCCGAAGTTTTGGACGGGATATTACAACACAAGAGCACGGGCACGCCGTCCACGTTAGAAGGCGTTTGCGTGTCGCTTGCCGACCGCATCGCGTATATCAATCACGACATTGAGGACGCGATTCGCGCAGGCATCTTAAAAGAAAAGGATTTGCCGGAAAGGGCGGTGAAATTGCTTGGCAGGGCGACGAAGGAACGGATTAACGCGGCGATTACGGACATTTACGAACAGTCGTATCATCAGCCGTTCGTCAAGATGTCGGACGAAATGGCTTCTGCCACGCACGAGCTTAGAGAGTTTATGTTCGAGCGTGTGTACGAAGTGGCGAATAAATCGATACAAGAGCGTTCTGAACGGATGCTGACGCAAATGTTCGCGTACTTTATGCACAACGCGGACAAGTTGCCAAAACCGTATTTGCGGTTGTTAGAGAAATACGAAAAGGAAAGGGTGGTTTGCGATTATCTGTCGGGTATGACCGATAGGTACGCAATCAGCGTGTTTGAAAGCCTGTTTATCCCTTCCACCTTTTCGATAGGAGGTGTAACGTGATAAACGGAAGGGGTTACGACAACGAATTTTCCACGTTTTTGAAAGAACTGAAAGACAGAAGCGACATCGTCGAAGTTGCGCGCAGTTACGTTGCGCTGGATAGAAAGGGCGTCAACTACTGGGCGTGTTGTCCTTTCCATCACGAAAAAACGCCTTCCTTTTCCATCAACGAAGCCGACCAGTTTTACCATTGTTTTGGGTGTCAGGAATCTGGCGACGTCATTAAATTCGTACAGGAAATCGAATCGACGGACTTTATGGGCGCGGTAAGAATCTTGGCGTCGCGTGCAAAAATGACCGTCCCCGAAAGCAATTTCGACACGGAAGAAACGTTGAGAAAGAAGAAAAAGCGTGACAATATGGCAAAGATTTTGCTGGATTCGGCGCGTTTTTATCTCTCGAATTTGTACAGCGGTGATACGCGTACGCAACCGTTTTTAGACTATATCGCAAGGCGTGATTTAGCGCCGTCCACCGTCAAAAAATTTGGGTTAGGCGCATCGCTTGACTACGATTCCTTGCCCGATTATTTGTTTGGCAAGGGTTATTACAAAGAAGACCTAATCGACAGCGGTGTGTTGGCGTCAAGCCAAAAAAACGGAAGGTTGTACGACGCGCTTGGCGGAAGACTGATTTTCCCGATTATCAACGCCTTTGACGAAGTCATCGGTTTTGGTGGTCGCGTTTTGGAAAAGACGAAATTCGGCAAGTACAAAAACACGACGGCGACGATGCTGTTTGACAAAAGTAAGACGCTGTACAATATCAACCTTTTGAAAAAATTAAAGCGCGAGCAACCGATAAAAGACGTCATCATCGTCGAAGGGTATATGGACACCATTTCCTTGTACCAGGCAGGATTCAAAAACGTCGTCGCGTCGATGGGCACTTCGCTCACGCGTGAACAAGCAAGACTGATAAAACGCTACACCAACGACGTTTTAATCAGCTACGACGGCGACTTCGCCGGTCAAAAAGCCGACCTTCGCGGTTTGGAAATTTTGGACGAGGCAGGTTTACATCTTCGCGTCGTACCGATGCCGGACGGGTTAGACCCCGACGACGTTGCAAGACAGGGCGCGGACGCTTACCAAAAATGCTTGGACGTGGCGATGCCACTTATCGATTACAGACTGCACGCGACGGCGCGCAAGTACGACTTATCGAAGACGGAACAAAAACGTCGTTACGTGGGTGAGGCGTTGGCCATCGTCAAGGGGGCGGAAAGCGAAAGCGTACGAGAAGAGTTGTTGAAGAAACTACGCGACCAAACGGGGCTTTCCTACGGCGCGTTAGAGCGCGACCTTCGAAACGCGAAAGGCGAAGCGGACGACGAGAAGGAAAAAGAGTTGCCCAAAACGAGCATTACCGAGGCGACGTCGGGTACGGACAAATTGCAAAAAGCCAAACGCTTTATTTTGGCAGCGAAATTATTTTCCGCTCCGTACGCCAAGGCGTTTTCCGTGACGGAACTTCCGCTTGCCGACGAAACGCACATCGTCGTTGCACAGTACGTTGCCGAGCGTGAAGAGAAGAACGAGCGCGTTAGACCCAGCGAATTGTTTGAACTGCTGGATGAAAACTGCGCGGAATTCAATGCCATACTCGACCTAAATTACGGGGACAAGTTGACGGGCGCTACGGCGGAAAAGTTTTTCAACGACAGCGTCAAGATTTTGCGTTTGGAAACCATCGAAGCGGAGATATCCAAATACAACCAAGATTATAAAGACGCGGAAGACGCGGAAACGCGCAAAGAAATTTCTAAAAAAATCGCGCAGCTTGTACAAAAGCGAAACGCGGTGAAGAAAAAATAAACCAAGAAAAAAACGGGAAACCGTTTTGTATAAACGGAGGATGAAAAGGTGAATATATCCGAACAAAAACTCAACGAACTGATTAACGAAATCGTCAACAACTTCGGTAAGAAAGGTAGTATTTCTACCAACAAGCTTTGCGACATTACCGAAAAATTCGACATTACGCCTACGCAAATGGACTACGTGTACAAGACGCTGTCCGAAAACGGCGTACAAATCGTTGACGAAGAGCAACGCGACAAGGAACTCTTTGAACAGGCGCTTGCGGATATCGGTCTTGACGACCCCGTCAAGATGTATCTTAAAGACATCGGCAGAGTGCCCCTTTTGACGGCGGATGAAGAAGTGGAACTTGCAAAGCGTATGCAAGAAGACGACGCGTCGGCAAGAAAACGTCTTTCCGAAGCGAACCTTAGATTGGTCGTCTCCATTGCAAAACGCTACGTTGGGCGCGGTATGTTGTTTTTGGATTTAATCCAGGAAGGCAACTTGGGGCTTATGAAAGCGGTGGAAAAATTTGACTATCAAAAAGGTTTCAAATTCTCTACGTACGCAACTTGGTGGATTCGTCAATCGATTACGCGTGCGATTGCAGACCAGGCGCGCACGATTCGTATCCCCGTGCATATGGTAGAAACCATCAACAAACTCACGCGCGTACAACGCGTTTTGTTGCAGGAACTCGGACGTGAGCCGACGCCTGCGGAAATTGCGGAAAAGATGGGCGTCACGGAAGACAGAGTCCGCGAAATTCAGAAAATCGCGCAAGACCCCGTTTCGTTGGAAACGCCGATAGGCGAAGAAGAAGACAGCCATCTTGGCGACTTTATCGAAGACGAAAAGACGGCAACGCCCAGCGATTCGGTTGCGGCAACGATGCTCAAAGAACAGCTCCTTGGCATTTTGGGTACGCTGACGCCGAGAGAAGAACAGGTGCTCCGTTTGCGTTACGGCATCGTAGACGGCAAGCCCAGGACGCTGGAAGAAGTGGGTAAGGAATTCAACGTCACGCGTGAACGTATTCGTCAAATCGAAGCGAAAGCGCTTAGAAAACTCCGCCACCCTTCGCGCAGTAAGAAATTGAAAGATTTCCTTGAATAATGGGGTACGGGAAACGCATTGACACGCTTTGCGGTTTGCTCCAAAAAGCGGAAGTGTTTGCGGACGTTGGGTGCGACCACGGGTACTGCTCGGAATATATGCTAAAAAACGGGCTTTGCCAGCGCGCAATTCTTTCGGATATTAGTAAGGGGAGCTTGCAAAAGGCGGAAACCTTATTAGAAGACTACGTGCGTGACGGCAGGGCGACGGCGGTGCTTGGCGACGGGTTTTTCGGCGTGCCGAAGGACGTGGACGAAGTGCTGATTGCAGGCATGGGCGGAAGTGAAATCGTGTCGATTTTGTCCGATAAGAACTACGGCTTTATGCCCAAGCGATTCGTTTTTCAGCCGATGCTCAACGCGGACAAGGTAAGACGGTATATTCTGGAAAACGGGGGGTATATCGAGCGTGATTTTACCTTCGAAGACGGTAAATTTTACGACGTCTTGGTGGGTGGAAGACGACGCGAAGGCGAAGAAAAACAAACGTACTCGGACGCGGAATTTGAGTTTGGCAGGGATAACCTTGCCTTGA
Source organism: Candidatus Scatosoma sp. (assembly GCA_045660225.1). Lineage (GTDB taxonomy): Bacteria > Bacillota > Clostridia > Christensenellales > Borkfalkiaceae > Scatosoma. The sequence goes on along the minus strand of JAZRDK010000078.1, from coordinate 16,469 downwards.
TGCCAACGGCGTTTATAAAGCGTACGCAAAAGCAAATCAGGAACGCGGAAAAATACTTAACCGAGCCCACTCTTCAAGAAAAAAGCCGTCTTGAATTGCAGGAGAAAAAAAGCAGATTAGAAGGAGTGTTACGCGGTGAAATTAAATGAGTTTTACCGTCTTTTAGACGGGCTTGCCCCCCAAAGGCTCAGCGACGAATACTGCGCCAGCGCAGGCGCGTACGATAACAGCGGTGTGCTCGTTGATACGGGCGAAGACGTGAAAGGCGTTTTGTTTGCGCTCGATTTGACGAATTCCGCCATTGACAAAGGGATGGAAAAAGGCGCAAATCTTATCGTTACGCACCACCCCGTCATCTACGGCAAAATTTCCGATATTCGTCAAGACGATTTGTTGGGGCGAAAACTCGTTCGGTGTTTAAGAAACGGCGTTTCCGTCGTTTCCATGCACTTGAATTTGGACGTAGCAAACGGCGGCATTGACGAAAGCTTGATGCAAGGGATTTGCCTTTCCGCGGGCGAAGACGTTAAAAAGGAAAAAAACGTAGCTTTGATGCACGCCTTGTCAAAGGGGGCGTACGGGCGCGCGTACGACGTTCCTAAAATCAGCCTTGGCGCTTTAGCGGAAGGCATGAAAAAAACCTTTTCGACGGACAGGTTGCTCGTATACGGCGACTTAAATAAAGGGGTAAAACGCGTGGCAAGTTTTTGTGGCGCAGGCGTTGACGAAGGCACGCTTTCGTTTGCAAAATCGCAGGGCGCGGACGTTTTGATTTCGTCCGATTTTAAGCACCATTTTATCAGCAACACCTTGGAAGAAGGTATGCAAATTATCGTATTGACGCATTACGCGTCGGAAGAATACGGCTTTAGAAAATATTATGAAAAAATCCGTACACAGACGTCGGTTCCATGCAATTATCACGTGGAAGACGAGCTGTTTTAACGGGAGGAGATAACGTTATGGCACAATTACAGGCAATTTTGAACTACCAAGAAATCGACAAGAAACTTTACAAGCTCGAACGCGAGCTTGCCGGCTGTGACGAACGTAAAGAATACGTCAAAGTCAAAAAGTTTTTGGAAACCGCGCCCGAAAAGTTGGACGCGTTGGAAGTGAAGGCGAAATCCCTTCGCGCAGAAGCGGACGAGCTTGTGAAAAAGTACGAACGCGCGGAAGAAACCTTGAAGGAATTTGAACATCTTGACGAGTTGGTGGAAGGCGGCGCGGACATCGCGTTCTACAAGAAAAAAGCGCAAACCATCGTTGACGTGTTGAAGAAATTGAAGGCGGATTTGACGGCGTTGACGACGAATATTAAGGCGACGGACGCGGAATTCCAAAAGATGAAAAAACAAGTCCTTGCCGTTGAAAAACAAGCGCCCGAAGTTGCGCAAAAATACAAGGTCGTTAAGGCGTCGAAGGACGGCGAACGCAAGGAAATCGAAGAAGAACTTTTGAAACTTGCAAAAGACGTGCCTGCGGAAATGATGACCGTCTACCAAACGAAACGAAAGGAGAAAATTTTCCCCGTCGTGGGAGAGCTCGTCGGCGGACGTTGCCCGTTCTGTAGTATGGAGCCCCCCCTTGCGGCAAGAAGCAAGCTTTCGGGCGGCGGTACGTTGGAATGCGACAACTGTCATAGGTTGATTTTCGAGAAATAAAGGGACGATTTTCCGCGCTTTGGCATACGATATAAGGTGCAGAAGGTTAGGGCGGAAATTCATTTGGGAAACATACGCCGTAACGCCGAAAAATTTTCGGCGCTTACGGGGGTTAAAACGTGCGCGGTGGTAAAAGCGAACGCGTACGGACACGGCGCGGAAACGGTTGTCAGCGCGCTCGCGAATACGGTGGACGCGTTTGCGGTGGCGTTGGTGGAAGAAGCCGTTTCGATTCGCGCGTGCGCGTGCGGAAGGGAAATACTTGTGCTTACACCACCGACGACGGAAGAAGAAGCGTACCACGTTGCCGTCAACGGCTTTACGGCAACACTTTCGGGTATGGACACCGCGAAACTTTTGCAGGACACCTGTCGAAAATTTCGTATTCCAGCGAAGGCGCATATTAAACTGAACACGGGCATGAACCGCTACGGCGCGGAGATGGACGAATTTATACACGTTTGTAACTATCTTACCGACGACCCCTTCGTGAAGATAACGGGTTGCTACTCGCATTTATACACGACGGATAAGTCGGTGTCGGAAACACAACGCAGTCTGTTTTTGACGGCGGAACGCGTTTGCAAACGTCGGTTTCCTTCGGCAACGGCACACCTTAGCGCGACGTACGGCGCAACGCTTGGCAGGGCGTTTGCCTTCGATATGGTACGTATCGGCATCGGTTTGTACGGATACTGTCCGACGGAAAACGGACTGGAATTAGAAAAGGCGATGACGGTGAAGGCGAAGGGTGTACAGCAAAGGACTTACGCCTTCGGCGGTGCAGGTTACGGCTTGGCGAAGGTGGAGAAAGGCGAAAAACTTGGCGTTTTGCGGTTTGGTTATGCGGACGGGTTTTTGCGGAAAAGGGAAAACGGCGTCGATGGCTGGCAAGAACATGCAAACTGTCTTTGTATGGACGCTTGCATACGAAAAAACGACGCGGAAATCGGCGCGTGGACACCGATATTGACGGATGCCGATAAGATAGCAAAGGAAACGGGCACGATTGCCTACGAAGTACTGTGTGCGTCGACAAGACGTGCGGAGTTTAGGTATGATGAAGACTAATTTACGGTTCGTGGAAGACAGGGAAACGTCGATTGCGGAACGAAAAAAGAATATGCGTGCGTATATGCGCGCCCGACGCGCGGAAGTCGTCAATAGGGACGTGAAGGAAGATTTGTTGGTACAAAATTTCTTTTCGGCGGTGCAGGGCGCGGGCTTGGGCGCGTATAAAAGCGTGTTTTTGTATTTGTCCTATTCGCACGAAGCGGACACGGACAAGCTGTTAAACGCGTTTCTAAAACAGGGCAAAACGGTGTACTGTCCGCGTGTGGAAGGCAAGGAAATGAAGGCGGTGTTATACGGCGAACTTGCTTTGTCCGCGCGTGGCATACGCGAACCGCTTGGCGATGCTTTTTACGGAGATATCGACGTTGCCGTCGTGCCTTTGACGGCGGTGGACGAAAAGGGGAATAGGCTGGGTTACGGCGGTGGATATTACGACAAATACTTGTCGGCGCATCCAAAAACGCTGAGAATCGGGTATTGCTATGACGAACAAATCGTCCGCGAAATTCCCGTGGAAGACAACGATATTCCGCTTGAAATGATTGTCACGGACAAGCGTATTATTTATATAAACGATAGAAATAGGGAGAATTGAAATATGGCAAAACAAACGATGAAAAGAGTGGGCTCGTACACGTGGGCGCTGTTTAAGGCGTCGATTCTGCCGTCGCTGATGTACGTTTGCGCCAGCTCGATTTTGATGATGCTCCTTTTCAAAGATGAAAAGGTGATTTGGGACGGCAGTAAAGTGGCGTGGACGGTGATTTGTATTCTCGGTGCAGCCGGGTATAATTTCCTGGCGGTGTGGGGGTATGGCGGAAACGCGTACGAAATGTTGGTTTCTGGTAACATAAAACGCTCTACCCTGGACGCGTACGGCAACGTATACAAAATGTCGGCGCATAAAGAAGCAGGCGAATACAGGGTTTGGAAAGGATTTGTTATCGGCGCGTTCGTCGCGTTGCTTACAATCGCTTTCGACGTTTGGTTTGCCGTAAATCAAGACGCTATCGTTGCCGGCGAATACGGCACGGGAACAGGCATTTTCATCATCATCGGCTTTTTCCTTACCGGTTGGTCGACGTTGCCCTTGTATTGTATGAGCAGGGCAGGCATTGCCGTCAGTTATTATTTGTCGTTTTTGTTTGTGCTCGTGCCCTTGCTTGTTTCGGGCGCAGGTTACATAATCGGCGCGTACTATCGCAGAAACAAGGCGATTAAAAAGCAAGAAGCGTTAGAACGTATGGCACAGGCGGAAGCGAAAAAGGAAAAGAAAATCAATTACGGCGGACTGCCTGGGACGAAACCCAAAAAGCGTAAATAAGCAGGGCAGGTATGCGTTTAACGGAGAGCGTATGAGAGTAATCGGCGGAAAATACAGAAGCAGGGTTTTGGCGGAATTCCCAGGCGAAGACGTCCGTCCGACGTCGGACAGGGTAAAGGAATCGCTGTTTAATATCCTTGCGCTGAAATTGTACGGCGCGCGCGTTTTGGACTTGTTTGCAGGTAGCGGTGCGCTGGGGATTGAGTGCCTATCAAGGGGCGCGAAGGAAGTGGTTTTCAACGACCTTTCCAAGGACAGTTTGGCAATTCTTAAAAAAAATTTGACGATGTTAAAATTGCGTATCAACGGCGAAGAAAGCAAAATAAGCAACAGCGATTTTCTCGTTTGCTTGGACAGGGCGCAAGGGCAGTTTGATTTGATTTTAATCGACCCGCCGTATCGTTTTGATTACGGCGCACAAGCGCTGGACGTCGTTGCAAAAAAAGGCTTACTGACGGAAAAAGGCATTGCCGTTTACGAGCGCGATAGACCGTTTGAAGGCGAAATTGAAGGGTTGGAAAAATACGACGAACGCAAGTACGGTAAGACGTATTTGACCTTTTTTCAAAGGAGATAGGAAATGAAGAGAAAGTGCGTATTCGCAGGGACGTTTGACCCACCGACCATCGGACACAAGTCCGTCGTCGAAACGGCGCTTAAACTTTTTGACGAAGTCGTGGTTGCCGTTATGGTCAATCCCGATAAAAAACCGCGTTTTAGCGTGGAAGAAAGAAAGGAAATGTTGGGCATCGATTTGGGCGCGTTTGCAGGCGTGAAAATTATCGATTTTCAAGGCACGGCAACGGAACTTCTTGAAAAGGAAAACACGAAAATTTACGTGCGCGGTATCCGCAACGGCATTGATTTGGATTACGAAAACGCGAACTTTTACGCGAGTAAAAAGCTTGACCCAGAGCTGACGGCGGTGTATATTCCGTCCGTGCAAGAAAACCTGCACGTCAGCTCGTCTATCGTGAGAAACAGTTTGAAATTTGAAACGCCGTTTGACGACTACGTGACCAAAGAAGTGAAAGAATATATCGAAAGAAAAGGAAGTTTGTGATTATGCTCGAGAAACAATACTTTATCCCAGAACCGGAAGAATTTATTGCGGAAACGCCTATGACGCCGGCAATGAAAGAGATTAAAAAGGCGCGCGATGCGGAAATTCGCGACGTCATCGCAGGCAGAAGCGAAAAGATGCTTATCGTCGTAGGGCCTTGCTCCGCGCACGAGCCTGCGCCTACCTTAGAATACATTTCAAGACTTGGAAAACTCAACGAACAAGTCAAGGATAAGCTCGTCATCGTTCCGCGCGTTTACACCAACAAACCGCGAACGAAAGGCGTAGGATATAAGGGTATGTTCTTACAGCCCGACCCTGAAGGCGCAGCCGACATTGCAAGGGGGATTCGCAGTATCCGCGCCTTGCACCTTGCCGCAATCAACGAATCGGGCTTGACGTCTGCGGACGAAATGCTCTATCCTGAAAACACGGCGTACGTAGAAGATTTGCTCTCTTACCACGCAGTAGGCGCGCGTAGCGTAGAAGACCAACTCCATCGCCAGGTTGCAAGCGGTATCGACACGCCCGTCGGCTTAAAAAATCCGATGAGCGGAAACATTATCGCTTTGGTTAATTCTATTTTCGCGGCGCAAAGTCCGCAGGTATTCAAATATCGCAACTATCAGGTCAGTTCGGGCGGAAACCCGTACGCGCACGCTATTTTGCGTGGCGGTGTGGACGGCTCGGGCGCGGACGTGCCGAATTTCCATTATGAAACGGTGATGCAACTGGAAGAAATGTACAAGGGCAGTAACTTGGAAAATCCCGCCATCGTCATCGATTGCAACCACTCGAATTCGGGCAAGCAATTCAAACAGCAAATCCGTATCGCGGAAGAAGTGATGCAAAACAGACGCTTTGACAAGAATTTCAAAAAAATCGTCAAAGGGTTTATGATTGAAAGTTTTTTGGTGGAAGGCACGCAAAAACACGACGAAGTGTTTGGGAAATCGATTACCGACCCTTGCCTTGGCTGGGAAGACACGGAAAAACTTTTGTTCTCCCTTGCGGAACAGGTATAAGGAGAGCCCGTTATGAAAATCGCATTTTTAGGGCCGGAAGGCAGTTATTCGCATTTGGCTGCGAAGGAATTTTTAAGGACGGAATCGACGGGCGAAACGGGCGCGAACTGGGACGAGTGCGTGCCTTTCCGCAACTTCGCCGAAGTGTTGAACGCGGTGGCGAGCGGACGCGTGGACGCCGGGGCAATTCCTATTGAAAACAGCTTGCAAGGCGGTGTTTCGCAAAACCTGGATTTGTTGCAGGAAGCGGACGGATTGTACGCCGTAAAGCAAACGGTGGTGCACGTAGACCATAGACTGGTGATGAAAAAGGGTGTAAAAATTTCGGAAATCGGCAGGGTGTATTCTCACCGCCAAGCGCTTGACCAGTGCGCGAAGTTCTTGGCAAGGGAAATGCCGTTTGCGTCCCTTCGTGAAACGGAATCGACGGGATTTGGGCTTTCGCGCGCGATGGAAGACGACTCGGGTAAAAGCGCGGCAATCGTCGGTGCGCATACCGAATCGATTCGTAGTGGGTTCGAACTCGGCGCGGAAAGTATTGCCGACGAAAAGAATAACCACACGCAGTTTTTATTGATTAAAAAGGGCAAGGAAGCGTTGCCTAAAACCAGCGAAAGATTGTTTTTCTCGACGGTTGGACCGCACCGCCCGGGTGGGTTGGTTGCCTTGCTTCAAATTATTGCAAAGCACAACGTCAACATGACGAAAATTGAAAGCAGACCGGCAAAAAATAGACCCGGCGAATATCGTTTCTTTATCGAAGCGGATTGCAACGTGTCTTCTCTCTCTGCCGTGGAAATGTTGAAGGAAGTAGAAAATTTTGCCTTAGAGTGTAAACTTTTAGGGGCTTACGATAGGGGCTAAAAACCTGTAAATCATGGGGGCAGGTATGGATTTATTTGATTTTAACGGACATGAAGAAACGGCGAAACCGCTTGCCGAGCGCATGCGCGCGAATTCCTTGGACGAGTTTATCGGGCAACGCCACATCGTTGCGGAAGGCTCGCTCCTTCGTCGCGCGATTGCAACGGACAGGCTGGGCAGTTGTATTTTTTGGGGCCCGCCAGGGTGTGGAAAAACGACGCTTGCCAACGTCATTGCGCTTCGTACAAACGGCGAGTTTATTAAATTAAACGCCGTCAACGCAGGGGTTGCGGACGTGAAAAAAGCGGTGGAAACGGCGCGCGACAATTTGAAAATGTACGGCAAACGCACCTACCTGCTTTTGGACGAGTGTCATCGTTTTAACAAAACGCAAAGCGATTCGCTTTTGCCTGCGATTGAGCAGGGTACGATTATCTTCATCGGCTCGACGACGGAAAATCCGTATGCGTCGATGACGCCTGCAATCGTTTCAAGGTGTAGGGTGTTCGAATTTAAGCACCTGTCCAAAGACGACATTATCGACGCGCTGAAAAAGGCGCTGAAAAGCAGGCATAAGGGGCTTGGCAAAATGGACGTCGAGGCGGACGAAGACGCGCTGGAACACATTGCGCGCGTGGCTGGTGGCGATTTGCGCTCGGCGTACAACGCGTTAGAACTTGCCGCGTTGACGACGCCACGGGAAGAAGACGGGAAAATTAAAATTCGTCTTTCCGACGCGGAAGAATCGATACAGAGAAAGTCGCTTGCCTACAACGAAGATTCGTATTACGATTTTCTTTCGGCGTTTTGTAAATCCCTTCGCGGTAGCGACGCAAACGCGGCGCTGTATTACGCGATGCGCTTGATTGAAGGGGGTGCTGACCCGATGCTCGTTGCAAGGCGTTTGGTCGTGCACTCGGCAGAAGACGTGGGTATGGCTGACCCTAGGGCGATGCAAATGGCGACTTCGGCGATGTACGCTTTGGAAAAAATCGGCTATCCCGAAGCGATGATTCCTTTATCGGAAGCGATTATTTACGTGTGCGAAGCGGAAAAAAGCAACTCCGTAGTTACGGCGATGTACGCGGCGAAAGCGGACGCAAGGGAAACGCGCGACGACAATATTCCGCCCTACTTAAAAGACAACAGTTTTGGTGGCGAAGAAGACAAGAAACACAGTCAAAATTATAAGTATCCGCACGCGTACGGTGGGTACGTTAAGCAACAATATTTACCCGATTCGTTGAAGGATAAAAGGTATTACGTCCCTGGAAACAACGGGTATGAAAACGAAGTAAAAGAGATAAGAAAACGCAAAGGCAAAGAAGACTAAACGACGGGGGCAGGTATGCGACGAAATCGTTTAGGAAGGGGGCAGGTATGAAATGTTTGTATTGTAATTGTACGGAAAGTAAGGTGGTAGATTCCCGTTCGGCGGAAGATGGAACGTCGATTAGAAGACGTAGGGAGTGCACGGGTTGCGGACGACGTTTTACGACGTACGAAACGATTGAAGTGACGCCCGTGCTCGTCGTTAAAAACAACGGCAATCGTGAGGCGTTTATCGCGGAAAAAATCAGAAACGGCATCATCAAGTCGTGTGAAAAACGCCCCGTTTCGACGGCGGTTATCGACGAAATCGTCGCCGATATTTCTAAGCAAGTGTACAACAGTATGGAAAGTGAAATTTCCACGAAGGAAATCGGCGAAATGGTTATGGAACACTTGAAAAAGGTGGACGAAGTTGCGTACGTGCGCTATGCGTCCGTCTATCGCTCGTTTAAGGATTTGTCGTCGTTTATGGCGGAGCTTAAACAAATGATGAAGGCGGAAAAGAAGAAGGATTGAGATGAGAAGAAACACGAAATTAGTAACCGTCGGCGGTGTAAAGCTGGGCGGAAACGAGCGGATTAAAATTCAATCGATGACGACTACGAAAACGGCGGACGTAGAAAAGACGGTGGCGCAAATCAAGGCGTTGGAAAGGGCTGGCGTGGATGTCGTCCGTGGCGCGATTGCCGACGAAAGCGACGCGCTTGCTGTCAAGGAAGTCGTGTCCAAAATTTCCGTGCCGTTTGTGGCGGATATTCATTTCTCGCCTAAGCTTGCCGTCATGGCGATTGAAAACGGCGCGAATAAGGTGCGTATCAATCCTGGCAACATCGGTGGTGAAAAGGAGATTCGCTACGTCGCAGACTGTGTAAAGGCGCACAAAATCCCCGTTCGCGTCGGCTCGAATACGGGCAGTATTGAAAAAACGTTTCTTGAAAAATACGGCAGAAGCGCGCAGGCGCTTGTTGAAAGCGCGTTGTTTAACGTCGGCATTTTGGAAAAATTCGGGGTTACGGACCTTGTGATTTCCGTGAAGGCGTCGGATGTGAAATTGACGGTGGACGCGTACACGCTACTGGCAAATCGCTCAAATTACCCTTTGCATTTGGGCGTAACGGAAGCAGGCACGATAGAAGCCGGCATCGTAAAAAGCGCGGTGGGAATCGGCAGTTTGTTGTTAAACGGAATTGGCGACACGATTCGCGTTTCGCTGACGGACGACCCTGTGAAGGAAGTGTACGCAGGGCAAAACATTTTGCGCGCTTGCGGACTGGACGAAGAGTACGTGGAAATCGTGTCCTGTCCTACTTGCGGGCGTTGCAGTTGGGAGAGTATGGCGCTTGCGGAAAAAGTTACGGACTTTGTCCGTCCCTACAAAAAGAAGGCAAAAATTGCGGTGATGGGTTGCGTGGTCAACGGGCCTGGGGAGGCGAAGGACGCCGACCTTGGGATTGCCGGCGGAAACGGGTCGTGTATGCTGTTTAGGAAAGGCGAAGTGTACAAAAAAGTGGACGCAAAGGACGCGGAGAGTGAATTTTTCAAGGAAATTAGGGCGTTGTTAGATGAGTAGACTGAACGAATTTTTGGAAAGAATACGCGATTTGGACGGGTTGAAACACGCCATTATCGGCGAAATTTCCGTTTACAAACGCAATATGACGGCGGAATTTACGTTGATTACAGACAAGACGTATTCGACGCTCGAAGAAGCGCAGGCGCTAGAAATTTGTCAGGAATTTCTGCCTAGCGGTTTTTCCGCGCGCGTTAAAGTTGTAAAGCGCGTGCCCGATGCGGAAGGGTTGCAAAGACGAATTTACGATTACATTAAAAAGTATTTCCCCGGCGCAGGCGCATTTTTGACGCTCGAAGCCGTGGAAGTGGAAATGTTGGTAAGCGGTGCGCATTTCTACGTCGATATTGCCTCTGGCGATAAACCGATGTTTTCGTCGGGCAAGATTTTGGACGAAGTCAGCGCGTACCTTTCGACGGTTTTTTGCGGTACGTTCTACGGCAACGTGCGCATCGTAGAAAGGGAAATCCCTGAAGAAGATTTTAACGACTACGAAGAAAAGGAAGAAGAAGTGCAGGCGGAAATTCGCCGTTTCCCGATTGAGAATTATCAAAAAATCGACGGTTTCGACGGCGAAATGCCGACGATTGCCGCGTATATGGCGGATTCGAGCGTGATAGACGGTACGTTTCATATTTGCGGAACGGTCAACTATATCGAAGAAATCGAATACACGCGCAAAAACGATAAAGGCGAAGAAAGCAAGCGCACGCGTTTTTCTATAACCGTCACCGACGGTACGACGAATATCCGTACGACGTATTTCCCGAAAAAAGCGACTGTGGAAAAGGTGCGCGAAATCAAAGTCGGCGACAAAATTATCATTACGGGTACAAACGAAGAGTACAACGGCTCGAAATCGTTTAAGGCGTCGAAACTCAATTTCGGCGCGCCCCCCGAAGGGTTCGTGCCCGTCGAAAGAAAGGGGAAGCCTGTACCCAAGGCGTATCACACCGTCTTCCCCGAAGACTACGTCGACTACGCACAGGCAGGATTTTTCGACGACTTGTCGAAACCGAACGATTTGAAAAACAACGTTTTCGTTTGTTTCGATTTGGAAACGACGGGCTTAAACAACAACCCTGCGATGGGCAAAATGGATAAGATTATCGAGTTGGGCGCAGTAAAAATCGTCGACGGCGCAATCAAGGAAAAGTTTTCCACGTTTGTCGCTTGTAGCGAACGGCTTTCGCGTGAAATTATCGATTTAACAGGGATTCAAGACGCCGATTTGGTAGGCGCGCCTGAAGTCGATAAAGTCATGGCGGATTTCTTCAAATTTACGGACGGCGCGTACCTGGTAGGGCATAACGTCACTTTCGACTACCGTTTTGTGAAATATTACGGTGAGAAAAACGGGTATATGTTCGACAAAAAACAGTACGATACGCTGACGCTCGCACAGGACGTTTTGCGTGGCCAGCTTGCAAATTATAAACTGAATACCGTTGCCGATTACTATGGGTTGACCTTCAACCACCATCGTGCGTTTGACGACGCGCTGGTAACGGCGAAGGTGTTTATCGAACTTGTGAAAAAACGTGGTGCGTTGCCGAAGGTGTAAGGTATGAAAGCCGAAAAGACGAAGGCGTATATCAAATCGCTTGTGGAGAAAAAAGGGTTGCCCCTGTTTGACGTTTGTGTGTGTAAAAACCACGAAAACGTCTTCCGTTTCTATACGGGTACATTGCCCGTAAACGGTAAAGAAACGGTGTTTTTGTATTCGGCGAGTAAGCCGATGACGGTGGTGGGCGCGTTGCGCCTTCTCGAGCAGGGAAAGATTCGCCTTGACGACAAGGTGACGACGTATTTGCCCAGTTACGCAAACGCGTTTCGTTTGGACGAAAATGGAAAGCGCGTTTCTTTGAAACGAGAAATGACGATTCGACATTTGTTTACGATGACGGCAGGTTTGACGTACTGTACGCAAACGCCCTCTATTACGGCGGTGAAAGAACGCTTAAAAGGGCAGGGGACGACGTTGGATTTCGTCAACGCGTTTATAGACGAGCCGTTGAGTTTTGAGCCGGGCGAACGCTTTCAATACAGCCTTTGTCACGACGTGCTTGCCGGGGTGGTTGAAGTCGTTTCGGGTAAGCGGTTTTCCGAGTATATGAAGACGGAGATTTTCGCGCCGTTGGGTATGCAAGGCACGGGTTTCCATTTGGAAAAGGAAAAGGAAATCTTTCCCCAGTTTACGGGTGTCAACGGCGTTGTCGAGCCTTGTCCAACGACCAACGCGTTGGTTTTTGGCGACGAGTATGACAGCGGTGGCGCAGGCGTAGTGGGTTGCGTCGACGATTATATTCGCTTTGCCGACGCGCTCGCTTGTGGTGGCGTGGCGCAAAACGGGTATAGGATATTAAACGAAAGCACCGTGGAAGCGATGCGCGCGGAACAACTCGAAAATATCACGATTGAAAACGCGTACACCTGCGTACAGGGCAGTGATTACGGCTACGGTTTGGGCGTTAGGACTCGTATGAAAGATACCGAGTGGGGGCTTACAAAAGGCGAATTCGGTTGGGACGGCGCGGCGGGGTTTTACCTGTTGGTTGACCTGAAAAACAAGATTTCCGTCGTTATGAATACGCACGTGCTTTCTTGGCCGAACGTCATCGGTGGCGAGCATTTGGAAGTCGTTAGACGCATATACGAAGATATGCAAACCGAAGGTTTGCTGTAAAAAGTGCAAAAAACCCTTGTAAAACGCTTGCGTTTTGCGTAGGATAGTGGTATACTGTAGATACTTAATAATAACTGTTGTTATTGAGAGTGGTTGTGCGCCACTCTCAATAATGCTATGTAGGGGTAAAAAATGAAGACGAAACCGATACAAGACGTTGAAAACGCGCTGACGCCGATTGCCCAAGAAATGGGTATTGAAATCGTGGAAATCGAATTCAAGCAGGGGCGCGAGCCTGCGCTTACCGTCTATATCGACGTGGAAGGCGGCGTGGACCTCAACACCTGCGAAAAATTCCATCGCGCTATCGACCCCGTTTTAGACGAAGTCGACCCCACGGACGGCGCGCCGTACACCTTAAACGTTTCCAGCCCGGGGTTGGATAGGCCGTTGAAAACCGACCGCGATTTCCAAAAATGTATGGAAAAGAAGGTGGAAGTTAAACTGTTCGCGCCGATGCAGGGTAAGAAATTTTTCGAGGCGACGTTGAAAGGGCACGACGCAAACTGCGTGTTCCTTGCGGATAAGTCGGGAGAATTTAAGATTGAAAAGGCGAAAATTGCAAAAATTTGCCGTGCAATCGATTTCGACGGATTAAACTAAAAAAATAAAAAGCAAACCATAAATTACGAAAAATTAAATAGGAGAAACAAAACAATGGAAAACAAAGAATTCTTTTCGGCTTTAACCGATTTGGTCAGAGAAAAGGGTATCAGCGAAGAAGCGTTTATCGCAACGCTTGAAAACGCGCTTGCGTCTGCGTACAAAAAGCAGTTCGATGGCGGTGCGGAAATCAACGTTTCGCTCGACGCGGAAAAGGGTACGATTGAATTCAGCGCGACGCGTTACGTCGTAGAAGAAGTAGAAGACAAAGACAAGGAAATTTCCTTGGAAGACGCGCAGGAGCTTGACCCTAACCATAAGGTCGGCGACGTCATCGTGTCCACCTTTATTCCTAAAAACTTCGGCCGTATTGCGGCGCAGACGGCAAAGCAAGTCATTTTGCAAAAATTACACGAAGCGGAACGCGACAACACCTTCTCCGAATTCTCGGACAAAGAAGGCGAATTGATGGAAGGCGTTATCCGTAAAATCGACGAAAGAAACGTGTACGTAGAACTTGGCGACAAGAAAATCGAAGGCGTTATGCCCCCGCAGGACCGTGTAAACACCGAAAGATACGCAGTCGGCGACAGATTGAAGGTTTTCGTAAAGCGCGTAAAGAACAACGGCAGAAATTCGCAAATCGTCGTATCGCGTACGGCGCAGGGCTTGGTAAAGAAACTCTTCGAAGAACAAGTGCCTGAAATTGCACAAGGTATCGTTGAAATTAAAGAAATCGCGCGTGAGCCTGGTCATCGTACGAAGATGGCTATCCTTTCCACGGACGCTCGCGTGGACGCGGTCGGCGCTTGCGTAGGCAACCGCGGTGCAAGAGTAAACGCCGTCGTAGAAGAACTCGGTGGCGAAAAAATCGACATTATCCTTTGGAACGAAGACCCCTTGGCGTTTATCTATAAGGCGCTTTCGCCTGCAACGGTACTTTCCGTAACGGCAAAAGGCGAACGTAGCGCAATGGCAATCGTGCCCGACGACAAGCTTTCGCTTGCAATCGGCCGTGACGGTCAAAACGCGCGCTTGGCGGCACGTCTTACGGGCTGGAAAATCGACGTAAAGAGCGCGTCGTCCCCTGAAGCGCAGGAAATTTTGGCGCAAATTGAAGGCGACGAAACGGAAGACTTCGAAAACGAAGAAGCGTAAAAAAGGCGCGCGAATTTGCGCGTAAAGGAGTGGCGTATGCCCAAGAAAACGAACGTCCCGATGCGTATGTGTATCGCTTGTCGGGAGATGAAACCGAAAAAGGAAATGACGAGAGTGGTGAAAAACGCGGACGGCGAAATTTTTGCCGACCCGACGGGCAAAGCGCCCGGTCGTGGCGCGTACGTGTGCGCGAATCCTGCTTGTTTGAAACTGCTCGGCGGTAAAAAGTTACTGCATAAAACTTTTTCGGCAAACGTTTCGGAAGAAGTATATCTCGGCGTGGAGGAACACTCGGTTGCAAAAGAGCAAAATTGAAACCTATTTAGGTTTTTGTATCCGCGCGCGAAAGATTATCTTCGGTACGGAAATGATAAGCCGTCAAAAAAAAGGGGTTAAGCTCCTTATCGTGGACGGTGGAATCGGCGCAAATTCGCTGAAAGAAACGTTGAAAGCGAAAGAGCGTTTTATGTGTCCGCTCGTGGAAACGGAAACGGGCGTGTTGGGGCAAACTCTGCACAAGCCTGCCGTGAAAGTGGCGGCGGTTTTAGACGACAGTCTGGCGTCGGCAATCGTGAAAGCGGTTGAAGACGAATCTCAATATAAATTCTATTCGGGAGGAAACAACTGAACTTATGGCAAAAAAGTACGAAAACGTGGAAAAAATTATCGGTCTTTTGGACGATACGCAACTTGGGAACTTGCAAAAGCGTCTGTATTCCACTGAAAAAAGCCTTTCTGATATTTTGAAAAAACTTTCCGTTTTGGAGACTGAAAAAGCAGAACGCGAAGCGGAAGCGTTGTTAAAGGCGCAAGAAGAAGCGCGCTTACAGGAAGAGGCGAAGAAAGCCGAAGAAGAAAAGGCGATGAACGTGGCGGAAACTCCCGAAGAGAAACCCGTCAAGAAAACGGCGAAAAAGAAGGAAGAAAAGGTGGAAGAAACGCCTGCGGAAGAACCCGTAGTCGCGGAAGAAACCGTTGTCCCTGAAACGAAGGCGGAAGAACCCGTCCAAGTAAAAGAAGTCGCCGAAGAAAAAGAAAACAAGGAAGAAAAAGCGGAAAATAGAACGTTCGTACCCAAGACGGACGCTCCTGCAGCGCCCCGCGCGCCTAGATATTTCCGCAACGGTCAAGAACAGGGCGTTTACGTTGCGAAACCGGGTACGGAAAACACCGGTGCAACCACCTACCGTCCTCGTCCCACGGGCGATAGACCGTTTACACCGAAACCTGCAACGGGTAGACCCGTTGGTACGGCAAGACCTGCGCGTCCTACCGCTGGCGCTACGCCCGTAGTGGCTGCGCCGATTGCGCCTTCCAGGGATTCTAAAAATTTCACCGCGCCTGCAAAGAAGAAGACGTTTGAAAAGACGTACACGGAAAAGAAACCCCTTTCCAAGCGTACGCTTATCAAGCAACAGGGTATGACGGTGGAAGATTTCGACGAAGACAAGTCGGGATATAGAAAAGTTCGCTCGCCGAAAAAGCAAAAGCGTCAAGAAATCCCTACGATTAAGATTGAACATGCAGTCGTTACCACGCAGGAAATTCCTTTGAAGGTGCTTTCTGAAAAGTTGGGCGTTTCCGCGGTGGAAATTACTAAGCGCCTTTTCAAAGAAGGCAACATGAAGGGTATCAACGACTCGATTGACTACGACAACGCTGCGCTTATGGCGGCGGATATGGGTATCGATTTGGAATATAAGCCCGAAAAGACGGCGGAAGAAAGTCGGATCGTAGCCATGTCGTTCTGTGGGCCAAGGAGTTGTTCCATGGAGTTGTCTTCCTAAGACCGCTTGGCCTCCGACTTATTAACGACTCCATCGACTACGACAACGCAGCGCTTATGGCGGCGGATATGGGTATCGATTTGGAATATAAGCCCGAAAAGACGGCGGAAGACGTATTGATGGCTACGGTATCCGACGAAGACACCAGCAAGCTCGTAGAACGCGCGCCCGTTGTTACGGTTATGGGCCACGTAGACCACGGCAAAACGTCTTTGCTTGACAAGATCCGTTCCACGGCGGCAACGGCAGGAGAAGCAGGTGGCATCACGCAAAGCATCGGTGCGTACACGGTAACCGCGAAAGGCAAACAGATCACCTT
>JAZRDK010000077.1:0-75350 GCA_045660225.1 Candidatus Scatosoma sp. | reverse complement strand
GTTGCGACCTTGTCGCCTTTTGGTAAGATGCTTCATGCAAACCTTAAAAAGTACGACGTATTCAATGTCAACAACGCAAACGACCAGTACTACAAGACGACCTACCTTATCGCGTTGTCCAACAGATTCGCAATCAGCGACGGCGATAAGTGGCCTGCAGCCGTATTCCAGACGCAAGATATTTCCACGGCGGAATACTTCAAGAGAATGAACAACTACGTAAGAGCGTCCATTTGGCCGGGTGTACCTGCCTTATAATGGAAATTGACAATCTCTAAATCATAAGGAAAATTGTTATGGAAAAAACAAAAAAGAAACCAAGCATCGGACGCAAAGGGGAAATGATATTCCAGGCGTGCCTGCTGGCTTGGCCAATCTTACAATTTTGCGTCTTTTATATCGGCGTCAACGCGAACTCGTTCGCGATGGCGTTCGGTCCGGACGTAAACGTAAATTACGGAGGGTTCTTCGGTAAATACAAATACGTGTTTAACGAAATGTGGCCTTCGATTAAACAGGCGATGGGTATGTCCGTATTGTTCTACGTCATCTCGACGGCAATCAGCGTACCCTTGGCGCTGTTGTTTGCGTACTATATCTATAAAAAGTGTTGGGGAAGTATGTTCTTCAGACTTTTCCTGTTTTTGCCTTCCATCTTGTCGGGTATGGTTATGGTAACCTTATTCCATCAATTCGTGGACTTCGCGTTGCCTGCAATGGTGTCGGATATCGTCGGCAAAGAGTATTCAGAAGTCGGTTCTATCGTTAAATGGAAGGAAACGTCTTCGTACGTTTGGGTACTTGCCTTCCATATTTGGATAGGCTTTGGTACGACGACGCTGATTTATTCGAATAAGATGAGCGAGATTTCGCCTGAAATGGTAGAGGCGGCGGCTTTGGACGGCGCAACGAACGTCCAAGAATTTTTGTATATCATTTTGCCGTTTACCTATCCCACGCTTTCGGTGTTCTTGGTTACCGGTCTTGCGACCATCTTTACCAACCAATACCATTTGTACTCGTTCTACTCATCGAGTATTACAAGCGGTCTAAAATCAGGTACGATAGGGTACTACATATACAACGGCGTACAAGGCCCCGCATCGGCGCAAAACTGGGATAGCCCCAGTTTCGAACGTTACGCCGCGGTCAGCTTGTTTGTTACGGCAATCATCATCCCCGTCGCTTTGACGGCGAGATGGGCGGTCGATAAATTCGGCCCTAGCGAAGACTAAGGGGGGGCGAAGTTATGGCAAAAAAAGCTTTGAAAAACAGCAAATGGTCGCCCTTAACGGTAATTCTTCTTGTCGTGCTTTGTTTGTACGTGCTTTCCTTGTGCGGTTTGTTCTTCTGGGCGTTTATCACCGCCTTTAAGGGACACAGCCGTATGGAATTTGCAATCAACAATTACTACAAATTCCCGCAATTTGGTTGGAAAGAACAGTTCAGCGAAGTATTCAACAACTTGACGATGCCCAGTAAAAACGGTACGGGCAAAGCCTTTGGGTTTTGGACGATTTTAGGCAACACCTTCCTGTACGCAATCGGTTGCGCCTTCTTTAAGACGCTTGTGCCTTGCGTTACGGCGTATGCGTGCGCGCGTTTCAATTTCAAATCTTCGAAAATCGTGCATACGATTATTCTCGTAACCATGATTGTTCCCATCGTCGGCAGTTTGCCTTCGGAATTGAAGATTGCAAGGGCGCTTGGTTTCCACGACAGCATTTTAGGTTTGTGGGTAATGTCGGCAAACATGCAAGGTTTGTATTTCTTCGTGTTGTACAGCGCGTTTAAGGCAATGCCTATGGGCTACAGCGAAGCGGCGCGTATCGACGGGGCAAACCTGTTCCAGGTTATGATTAAAATTGCCGTGCCTTTGATTAAGAATTTGTTCTTGACCATCTTTTTGATTCACTTCGTTGAATACTGGAACAACTATCAAGTTCCGCAGGTTTACCTGCCTAATCATCCGACGCTTGGTTGGACGTTGTTCTACTATACGATGATATACAAGACGAAACCTTTGGACACCTTGCCCAAGCAAATCTCGCTTGCAATCATCATCGTAACCCCGATTTTGATTCTGTTCCTTATCTTCCAAAAGAAGTTGATGGGGAACTTGACGCTTGGTGGATTAAAAGGCTAAAATAAAAAGGAGAAAATGTATGAAAAAGAAAGGAATAGCAATCCTGTCCAGTTGTATTGCCTCCGTCTGCGCGTTGTCCGTGGGCGTGGGTATGGCAACGTCTGCGGACGCTGCAGAAGGCTGGACGAAAGAAGACGCGTATTCGGTTGAGTACGCGTACATGGACACCTTTAAGGTAGAAGATAAAACGTTTGCGAAAGGTGGCGAAAGCTACGAATCGGACGCAATCGTTTGTTTCCCTGACGGAAGCGTTTCTACGGAAGGCGAAGTTGCTTTGACGCAAGCGGGTACGTACACGGTAAAGTACAGCGCGAAAGTAGGCGACAAACTCTACGCGCACAGCGAAAGTTTCCTTGTAAACTATCCGATGTACAGCGTGTCCAACAACGATAAATCGAAGGCGACCTACG
Organism: Candidatus Scatosoma sp.; assembly: GCA_045660225.1. GTDB lineage: Bacteria > Bacillota > Clostridia > Christensenellales > Borkfalkiaceae > Scatosoma. The sequence continues at coordinate 72,794 of JAZRDK010000077.1, read as the reverse complement.
GCACGCCCGATAGGGCGACTTCGGAAGGCGTCATTGCGCGTATCACGCAAAGCGACAGCCTTGTGTTTACGCAGTACATCGACTTTACGAAAATCACGTCGGACGACAAAATCGTTACTGGGTACGTAGTGCCCGACAACGCAACGGCGCTTGAATTTGGCGAATTGATTTTCACGTTTACCGACTCGGTTGACCCGTCTATCTATTTCCAGGTGCATTACTATGCATACGACTGGGCGCCCAACTATACCTACGTAGCGGCAAACGGACACAACCAACAACCCGTCGGCGTGCACCAAAGCCAAGGCGCGCACCACAACAACGGCTACGGTCTTTGGAGCTATATTGCCTTCACGTCGCAATATCTTGAAGGCGACTCGGCGAGCAATGGCGTCATCGTTACCGCGCCCGACTATCAACAGTTCTTCGTGTCGATGGACTACCAAAACAAGCAACTTTACGCGCCTGGTTACCCTAGGGTAACGAGTATGTATACCGACTTGGACGACAAGACGTTGTATCAAAACCTTTGGACGGGATTCCCCAGCGGTAAGGCGCAACTTTCCGTCAGCGCGAACAACTATTTCGGCGCGACGGCGAATATTTGTATCACCAGCGTCTACGGGATTGACAATTTGGCAAACAACGTTTACGTTGACGAAACCAAACCCGTCGTTACGGTAGACAAAGAATTTACTTCCAGTATGCCCGACGGTTTGGTAGGTAGCTATTACACGATTCCTTCCGCAACTGCGTTCGACGATTATGCACGCGATTGCGACGTCAGCGTTTCCGTAAAATATAACTACGGCAGCGCAAACGCAACGGACGTACCCGTCGTAGACGGCAAATTTAAGCCCGACCGCGTAGGTACGTACGCCATCGTGTACGGCGCGAAAGACGATATGGGCAACTACGGCGAAGCGATAAAATGGGTAACCATACGCGCGTCCATCTCCGATGCGGAATTTGTAATTCCTGCAGACAAGGCGACGACGGCGGAAGTTGGTGCGCTTGTCAGCGTACCTGCCATCGACCCTGCAACCATCACGGGCGGTAGCGGTAAGAAGACGGTAAAAACGTACGTGGAAATCGACGGCGCAAGAGAAGAAATCGACGGCGCGTTCCGCGCGTTAAAACTTGGTACGTACAAGGTCGTTTACGTAGCAACCGATTACGTCGGCAAGACGACGGAAAAGAGCTATGACGTCGTCGTATCGGACGGCAGTCAGCCGATTCTTGAACGTTATTTCAATTTGTATCCCGCGTACATTTCGGGCAATAGCTACGTGCTTCCCGAATACTACGCATACGACTACGTAGATGGCAACTTGGAAAGAAACCTTTGCGACGTTGTCGTCAACGGCACGGCGTATAAGGCAGGCGAAAAAGTAAAAATAGAAGTGGCGGAAAACAACGCGCCCATCGTCTTTGAAATCAAGAGCAAGGGCGTTACGTTGGCTACGCACACGGCAAAAGGCGTACTTGCTTGGGTCGTAGAAGACGAAAGCAACCGTTTGGCAATGGAAAACTACATCGTAGGCGAAGGCTTTACGAAGGAAAGAACCAGCGACGGTATCCAGTTGACGGCAACGTCGGCAAACTACTCGTTCGTATACGCAAACGTGTTCTTGCATAAGCACTTCTCGGCAACCATCGACTCGATTCTCGGCGTAACGGCAAACACGAAGTTTACCTTCAAGCTCGTAGACGTAATCGACAACTCGAAATCGCTTTCCTTCACGCTGGGCAACGACGGTACGTACGCGTACTTGGAAACGGCGACGGGAAGACAAGTGTTTGCAGGTAAAACCCTTGATTCGCAGGCGTTCACCTTACTGTATACGAATAACGTGCTTACGGTAGGCGAAGCGTCCTTCGACCTTTCGCAGGTTGCTTCCTTCGAATCGGACAAAGTCTATCTTGAAGTTTCCGTAGAAAACGTAGAAGTGGGCGCAAGCTTCCTTTTCGTAGAATTCGGCAACGCGCGTTTCAGTACCGCAAAGACGGACAGAGTTCAGCCGATTCTTGTTTCGTACGCGGAAACGGGTGGTTGCTGGAAAAAAGGTGATATATACACGATTCACGCGCCTATTGCGTACGATACGCTTTCGCCCAACCTTCAGTTCTATTTGACGGTAACCAACGCGAAAGGTCAGCCCGTCAAGGACGTCAACGGCGTGCTTTTGGACAAAGCAGACCCGACGAAGGATTACGAAATTAGCTTGGACGATATCGGTTTCTATCTCGTATCCTACGAAGCAGTGGAAGACGGCGAATTTATAAAGCGTGGCAACTCGGCTACGTTTGTATACACGATTAACGTCGTGGACGAAGTCGAACCCGAAATTAAGTGGGACGGCGCGTTTGTCACCGAAGCCAAGGTGGGCGAACTTATCATCGTACCTACGTACACGGTAAGCGATAACTTCACGCCGACCGATAAGATTGTCGTGGCGGTATTCGTAGACAATCCTATGGGACAACTGGTTATGCTCCCCGGCAACGCGATTAGGGTGCACCATGAAGGCGTTTACCATTTCCGCGTCATCGTCGCGGACGAAGCCGGTAATATCACACATCAGACGTTTGACGTCACCGTAACGAAATAAAGAAGGAGTGAAAAGAAAATGAAAAATAAATTTATGAAATTGTTTTCTATGATGCTTGCAGGCGTTTCGTTGTTCAGCGTCTTCTCCTTCGCAGGTTGTAAGGACGACGGTGAAAGTGGCGACTCGTCGCAGACAAGCTCTGTAGAAGGCACAACCCCTGAAAACGTTTACAACGACACGTACGACAGAGGGCCTCTCACCAACACGTTGCATAAAGTCAACGTAACGCCTACGGACAGAACGTTCGTTACGGACGCAGGTACGAAAAAGGCTACGACGGATTATAAAATCATCGTAGAAGAAACGGACGTGTACAAAATGCGTGCGGCAACGTTCATTTCCCAGCACCTTAGCGACGCATCTAACGCGAGTTTCACGCCTCAAACGTTGACGGCGTTTAAGGAATCCGGAGCAACGGTAGACAAAAATACGAAATGCATCTTCGTCGGTTGCACCGATGTTTTCGAAGACTGTGGCTTGAAAATGCCCGAAGAAGACCTTGGCCCTGCAGGCTACTACGTAAAATCGTACGGCAATTCCGTATTTATTGAAGTAGATATGTACAACGGTTATCAACACGGCGCAATCGCTTTCTTGAAAGCGGTTATCGGCTATGATATGATTGCGCACGACACCGTCGTATACGAAAACGTTGCGGCTACCTTGCCTGATTTGGACATCATCGAACGTCCCGACTACGATTACCGTAATTATACCAACTGGATGACGGATGCAGGTAAGTACGGCATGGGCTTTGACACCAACCTCCTTTTCGTAAGGGTTGGTGAAGGTCGTAAGACGGTACACAACATTTTCGAATTCCTTCCCGTGGAAAAGTGGCTTTCGGAGTATCCCGAGTGGTTCTCGACCAACGCTACGCATAGACAGCTTTGTTATACGGCGCGCGGTAATCAAGAGAAATACGAAGCGATGCAAGAAGCTATGCTCGAAGTTATGATGAACGAAGTTTTGTCGCAACCCGAACAGGGCGTCATCACGATTACGCAGGCGGACGCGCCCGTTTGTTGTGACTGTGACGAATGTACGCGCGTTTTGGAAAAGGACGGCGCAATTTCGGCGACGATTATTCGTTATATGAACGACCTTGACGCGAAATTCCAAAAGGCGCTTGAAGACTACGCGCAAGAAACGGGCACGAAGAAGAGAAGGGTGCAAATTTCCTTCTTTGCATACCACACGTCCTCCGCGCCTCCTACGACGCCCGTAGCAGAAGACCCTACGCTTAAGTGTAGCCCTAACATTACCGTATTCATCGCGCCTTTGCACGCGAAATACATACACCCGTTCTATCACGAATCTAACCAAGTGTATGCAGAACAAGTACGCAACTGGAGTGAGTACACGGACCACTTCATGGCTTGGGTATACGAAACGGACTACCATCACTATATGTTCCCGTATAACACCTACTCGTCGATGGTGGACACCTACTACTTCTTCAAGCAGAACGGCGCAAACGTTATCTACAACGAAGGTCAACGTTACAGCGAAAACGTAACCTGCTTTGGTAAGTTAAAGGAATACCTTGACTCTAGGGCGCAATTCGACGTTACGATTTCGTACGAATACTATAAGAACAAGTTCTTTACGCACTACTACGGTCCTGCTGCGGATATTATGTTGAACTACTACAACGAACTCCGCGAATGGGAAACGTACCTTGAAGCAGTTTACCCCAACGAGCTTGCGGGCGGTGTCTACCAAGAAATCGGTAGTGAAAAACGTTACTGGCCGAAGGAGCTTTTGGAAGGTTGGCTTGAAGATATGGACAAAGCGTATAAGGCGGTTGCGCATTTAGAACTTGAAAATCCTACGCTTTGGGAAAAGTACGTAAAACATATCAAGATTGAAACGCTGTTCCCTCAATACGCGCTTTGCACCTTGCACGAAGCAAGTTACACGGCTACGGAAATCCGTAAACTTCGCGAACAGTTTAAGGTAGACGCTGACGAACTTGGACTTGTTCAAGATACGGAGCATCGCTACGTAACGGAAACCTACAAGAGATGGGGCTTAATGTAAGGGGAGGACGAACATGAAAAAGAAAATTATTTTTGGATTGCTCGGCATTTTATCGGCGTCGACCCTGCTTATGGTCGGTTGTAAAGACGACGGAGATTCTTCTACGTCGTCCAGCGTCGATACGTCTTCGTCGTCTGTAGAAGAGTTGAAGACGGTGGTGGACATCACCGACTCGATGTTGACGATGGACTGTTTCGAAACGCGTGCGTTGACCGTGGAAACGAAAAACGCGGGCGCAGTCGTTTGGGAAAGTTCTGACCCTAGCATCGTTTCTGTGGACGCAAACGGCGTCTTGCAGGCAAACGTAAAAGAAGGCTCGGTTACGATTACCGCAAAGTGCGGTGACGTTGCCGACGTCTGCACCGTTACCGTTTTGAGAAAGAGAGCGCTTCCTGTTTTCGCGGTGGAAACCAACCTTTCCATCTTGAAGGGAACGAGCTATACGATTACGGCGTCGCTTACGTACAACGGCATCGACGTTTCGGCGTACGCGACGTACGGTTTCAACGCCAACGAAGAAGGCAACACGGCGGTTTCTGCAACGACGGAAGGTAACAACTGGACGTTTGTTGCAAACGAAACGGGCGAGGCGCAGTTTACCGTATACGCAACCATTTTCGGTCAAACGTACGCGGAAACTGTGAATATCAGCGTAAAAGAAGTGGACGTTATATACCTTGTGAAAGACGCAGTCATGAACGGCGACGTTAACGAGCTTTGCGTCCGCAAAGGCTTGCAGGAATACGCGCCGATATACACGTCCAACGTAGAAATCTACGACAAGGGCGTACTTGTACCCAACGATTCGTTGACTTGGACGATTTCGGACACGGACGTTGTGGAAATTGACCAAGACGGCAAACTTGTAGGTAAAAAGGAAGGTGTAGTAACCCTTTCGACGACGTATAAAGATTGGCCCGTCAACGTACAAGTCCGCGTTGCAAAAGACCGTCAGTATATCACGGCGGAAGGCGTGCAGGACGTTAACTTGGACGTAAACATCAGCGCAGTCGTTACGGAAAAGCAAGGCGCAGCAAACATAAACGGCGAAAGAACGTTTACTGCCAACGCGATGCAATTTGTCGAGCTTGCGCTTGGTGAAGAAGGCGTAAATTACGGTAACCTTATCAGCGTTACGCTGGATGGAAAACCTTTGGACGAAGGCATTTTTGAATTTGCAAACGGCAAAGCAAGAACGACGGCAAACTTCTTCGGTACGGACACGTACGGCGAAAAGACGTTTGTATTTGAATCGGAAGTGGACGACGTCATTTACAATTTCACCGTAAAAACGTTGATGATTACGAAGGTTATCAACACGCTTGCGGACTATCGCGCCTACGTACCTACGAAATGGGCGGGCGACGTAAACTTCGGTTACTACGCGTTGGGCGCAGATTTAGAGCTGGCAGGTTACGGCATGGGCTCGGATTATGCGACGGACTTTAACTACGTAAACGGTTTTAGAGGCACGTTGGACGGCAAAGGCTACTCCATCAAAAACTGCAAGTCGGATAACTATGGTTTGATGTCGCAAGTCGGCAACGGCGCTGTCATTAAAAATATCGTCTTTGAAAACTTGCTTTACGTTGGCGCAGGCGCAAGCATGACAAGTCGTTCAGTTTTGGCGCGTGCTATGGGCGGAGCAACGGTAGAAAACGTAACCATTAACCTTACCGCAGATTCGACGCCTGAAAACGGCGCGATTAGTGGTACGGGCAAGGGCGGTTTCCTTTCGCACTCTACGAAAAATAACGTTTACAAAAACGTTACCATCGTTGGTCAAAACCACGAAATCTTCTGCCTTATCGGCGTAAGCGAAGGCTCTTCCACCTACGAAAACGTCGTTGTAAAAGACGCGATTGTAACCAACTGCACGACGAAAGACGTTGCGCTTTTTGAAGGCATTTCGCTTGCCGGCAAGATGGTAAAAGTGGAAGGCTTGACGCAAAACGGCGGGGTTTATCAATACTCTATCGGCAAACCCTTCAACCCTAATGCGCATATCGCTATTTACATAGAAGGCAAAAAGGCAGAGGCGAAGGATTTTGAATGGGAATTCGACGAAGAAATCGTCAAGCTTGAAGAAGGCAACATCGTTGCCGTATCGGACGGCTCGACGTTGGCAACCGTTTCCTACGAAGGCGTCGAAATTGAGATTCTTTTCGTGGCACAGGTTTACGAAAGAGTATTAATTCGCTCGGACGCACCTGCAAAGGACGTCGATTTGGATTTGACGTCTACGTACGATGCGACGGAAAACAAGACGATTTTCCGCGTCAATGAAACGGCAACGGAAAGCGTAAGCTTTACAGTAGAACCGGGCAAAGACTACGGCGAAATTCTTTCGGCGAGAATCGACGAAAGAATTATCGACGAAACCAAGTTCTCGTATTCTAACGGCACGTTCACGTTCTACACGTCTGCGTTTGGCGTAGAAAATTACGGCGAAAAAATGCTGATTATCGAAATGTATGCAGGCGAAATCGTGTACGTGTTTGAAACGAAGGTGCTTTTGATTACGAAGGTACTTTCTTCGAAGATTGAAATGGAACAGTCGCTCGTCGTAAAGAAAGCAGGGCATATGGTTTACGGCCACTACGTGCTTGACAGAGACGTAGACTTTGAAGAAGAAGCCATGAACAACGTGCTCTGGGTAAACGACTGGGACCACAAGATGGGTTTTGTCGCAACCTTGGACGGTAGGGGACACAAACTCTTGAACTACAAGTCGACGAGAAACGGTTTCCTCGGCCAAATCAGCGAAGGTGCGGTCATTAAAAACCTTACCTTCGAAGGCGTGCTCCGTTCGGCGCACAACGACGTCCTTCTTGCAAGAGGTATGGGTGGCGCAACGATAGAAAACGTAACCATCACCTTCGCTGCAAGTGCAGACTTGGCGCTTTGGGACGACAGCGACAGCGCAAACAAAACGACGGGTATCATTGCCTTTGGTACGAAAAACTGTAAATACGTCAACTTGACGATAAACGCACCTGGCAAGAAGATTAGCGAAGTATTTACACGTGAAAACGACACGAAAACGACGTACCAAAACGTCGTCATCAACGCGGCGGAAATTACCTATTATTTTGCATCGGTAACGGTTACGCCTATAGGTATTACCTTCAACGTCGTAAACGCGTAAAAGTTCATTTTGTCCATAAAGACGTAAAGAAAGTCTATTGACAAATGAAAAAGTATTTCGTATAATGAGATGGACGCGCGGGGTACGGGAAAAACCCGTACCCCGTCTTTTTTGGGAAGTTATGGAAAAGAATATCTACAAAAGGTTATTAAAAGCGTATTGCGACGCATTGATTTCCGTGCAGGACAAGGGCAAGGACAAGGCGTTCCGTGGCGGAATTTGGTGTCGCTCGTGTAAAATGATACACGGTAGATGTCCCGACGCCGTATACGGCTTTGTCGTGATGGCAAAATTGTCGGGCAAAAAGAAATACTTAAAAGCGGCGAAAGAAGTCTTCGCCTACGGCGAAAATATGCTTTGCACGGACGGTGCGTTGTACAACGACGCGCAGGCAAATTGGCGCTATACGACGACGTTCCACCAAATCGCCGTCATCGAAGCGTTACGTGCCGGCAAAGACGTTTTGGACGAGAAAACCAAGTCCGCGTTTGAAACGCGCGCAAGGGGTATGGCGGAGTGGCTGTATCTGAACTTGGACGAAAAATCGCCTGCAAACATCAACTATGCAACCACCAACGGGCTTGCCTTGGCGCTTTCCGGCAATTACTTTGGAGAGCAAAAGTATTTAGACCGCGCGCATCGTTTGGTAAGCTACGCGTTAGCACATATCAGCGAAAGCGGACTTTTGTACGGCGAAAGTAAACCGCACGACAAGGTTTCCGCAAAGGGCTGTAAGTCGGTGGACGTTGGCTATAACGTAGAAGAATCGTTGCCGGCGCTCGTCAAATACGCGCACGAAATCGGCGACGAAAAACTGCTGGAAGACGTCCTGCCTATTATTTCGGCGCATTTCGACTTCCTGCTCCCCGACGGCGGTTGGGACAACAGTTTCGGCAACAGAAACAACAAGTGGACGTACTGGGGTTCTCGTACGTCGGACGGTTGCGCGCCGATGCTCCTTTTGCTTGCGGACAAAAACCCGGCGTTTGCGGAAGGCGCGTACAGAAACACGCAACTTTTGGAAAAATGCTCCCCGGACGGATTTTTGTACGGCGGACCCGATTATAAGAAAAACGGCGAACACGCCTGCACGCACCACCTTTTCGAACACGTCAATTCCATTGCGTTTGCGCTGGAAAACGTCGACGAAAAATACCTGTGTCCACAGGGCGTAGAAATCCCTTCGGACAAGCGTGAAGGTTGTAAATATTATCCCGAAGTCAACACCTGGCGTTTTATTAAGGGCGACTATTTGGCGACGATTACCGACTACGATTTCGACGTCTTCTTCAGCGGACACGCAACGGGCGGTACGCTGACCGCGCTCCACCACAAAACGAAAGGTCCGATGGTTATGGCGTCGGTTACCGACTATTTTTTGGTCGAGCCGACGAATATGCAACAAACGTTAAACCGCGACAAACACCGTCCGCTCGTCCCCAGGTTTACGGCGGTAAAGGACGGCGTCGAATACGCGTCATCCTTCTATCAATCGGCGACGACGTCGTTTGAAAAAACGGACGCGGAATACACGGTGAAGGCGCAAACGGGGCTGACGTCGAAAAACGACCAAACCTTGGACGGCGTGCACCCCAAGATTGCGTTTATGCTTAGCGAAAACGGGCTTAAAATCGAGATTAGCGACGCGGACGATACGAAATACGTCCTGCCGTTAATTTGCGGAAATTTGACCGTTTTAGAAGGCGAAATAGAAAAGAAGGAAGAAATCTTCTTCCTTACGGGCGGATTTATTGCCCAGGAATATACTTTGACACCCAAAAACGGAAAAATTCTCATAAAGATAGACTAAAAGGAGAAAGGATTATGGAAAAGATTAAAACGGTATTTTGCGGTTGCGGACATAGGGCGTTTGGTACGGGCGGTTGCGTAATGAGTATCGACGCGTATGAAACGGTGGGCGTATGCGACCCGTACGAAGATAAGGCGATTTCGCTCGCCGACGAATTTGAAAAGAAGACGGGCAAGCGTCCCCAGGTGTACACCGACCATATTAAAATGTTTGAAGAACTCAAACCCGATTTGGCGGTTGTCGTTGCAAACTGGGAAGTACACGTTGCCATTTCCATCGACGCAATGAGAAGAAATATTGCCGTTGCTATGGAAGTAGGCGGTGCGTACGACGAAGAAGAGTGTTTCGAGCTTGTGAAAGTGTACGAAGAAACGAAAACGCCGTTTATGTTCTTGGAAAACTGTTGCTTTAACCGCGACGAGTTGTTGGCAACGGCGCTGGTTAGAAACGGTGTGTTTGGTCGCATTATGTACTGTACGGGCGCGTACGGGCACGATTTGCGCCAAGAAATTTCGTACGGCGACAAGACCCGTCATTACCGTTTGAGAAACTATATAAGTAGAAACTGCGAAAACTATCCCACGCACGAAATCGGCCCGATTGCGAAGATTTTGAACATCAATAGGGGCAACCGTTTCGTGTCGCTTGTATCCCGTTCGACGGGCTTGCCTTCGCAGGGTCTTCACGAATACGTGCAGGACAAGGAAGGTTTGGAATATTTGAAAGACGTCGAATTTAAGCAGGCGGACCTCGTTGAAACGATGATTACCTGCGAAAATGGCGAGTTGGTTACGATTCGCTTGGACACGACCCTGCCCCGTATTTACTCGCGTCAGCTGGAAGTTAGGGGTACGAAGGGTATGTACAACCAAAACAACAATATGGTCTTCCTTGACACGCCGAAATTCGACCACCACCGCAGTAAGTACACGCAGGAAAACGGCGAAGTGATTTCTGGTATGTCGGAAGGCAAGGCGCACAACTATTTCTACAACAACGCGAAGAAATACGAAGACGCTTACCTTGTAGATATGTGGAAGGCGGTTACGCCTGAAATCTTGGAAAAGGGGCACGGCGGTATGGACTATTTTGAGTTTGAAGTGCTTGCAGACTGTATGCTTAACGGCAAGGAAATGCCTATCGACGTCTACGACGCCGTTACCTGGATGTGTATTACGTACCTTTCCGAACGCTCGCTGAAAACGGGTATGCCCGTAGACTTCCCCGACTTTACGCACGGTTTGTACAAAACGCGCGAACCCAAGGACGTCGTGGAAATCCCGATGCCGAACATCAATCCCCTGGAAATCAATATGGGTAAATAATACGAATAAAAACGGTGCAAGAAGTGTTATTGCGCCGTTTTTGACAAGGAGCCGTTATGAGTTTGCATCATAAAAACAATCCGATTGTTGCGGAAAATACCTGGTTAAAAACGAAAGAAGGGATGCGGATTTTCAAAATGAACGAAGACCCGTATTACGAAAAAAACCCGTTTGTCGAAGAAAACGTTTTTTTGACGGCATCGGCGTATCAGGGCGAATTGCCCCGTTATGAAGACGTAAAAGAAAAGCTCCCTAAGCCCGTATGGGAAGGGCACGATGCGGTGCTTGCTTGTTATGATAGGGTGTTTCAAATCGCTTTTGAAAAAATGCGACCTGCAAACGAAGAGGCGCGTATCGTGTCGCCGTTTATCGATTGCGCTTTCTATGATTTTACGTTTATGTGGGATTCCTGCTTTATTGCGATGTTTGCAAAGTATGCAAGCAGGGTGTTTGATTTTCAGGGCTCGCTGGATAATTTCTATGCGCACCAGCACAAGGACGGGTTTATTTGCCGTCAGTTGTTTCAGTCGGTAGAAGGCGCAAGATTTTCGCGCTCTGACCCTTCGTCCACCGGTCCAAACGTTTTGCCGTGGGCAGAGTGGGAATATTATTTAACGACGAAGGACGAAGAACGTTTGAAAAAGGTTTTTCCGCCTTTGCTTGCGTACCATCGATGGTTGCAACGTAACCGAACTTGGCAAGACGGCGGGTATTGGACGACGGGTTTAGGTAGCGGTATGGATAACCAACCCAGGCTGGAAGAAGGATACGACGTTATGTGCTCGCACGGGTTTATGACGTGGATTGACGCCTGCGCGCAACAGTATTTAAGCGCGGATATTTTATTGAAAATGTCGGCAGTCTTGGGTCGCGAAAAGGATGCGGAGTGGTTAAAGGAAGAGCGCGACGCTCTGCAAAAAACCATCAATGAAAAGCATTGGGACGAGGAAACGGCGTTTTATTACGACAGATTTCGCGACGGTAGAAAAAGCAACGTCAAAACCGTGGGCGCGTACTGGACGATGCTTGCAGGGCTCGTGCCCAAGCACCGTGTAAAACGGTTTGTGGAGCATCTGACCAACGAGAAGGAATTTAAGCGTCCCGTGATGATACCCACACTTTCCGCCGACCACCCCGAATACGAGCGTTTTGGCGGATACTGGCGCGGTGGCGTTTGGGCGCCCACCAACTATATGGTTATGAAGGCGCTTGCGGAATACGGGTACGACGATTTGGCGTATGAAATTGCTTGCAATTACGTGTCCGCCGTGACGACTGTTTTCGAAAAAGACGGCACCGTGTACGAGAATTACGCGCCTGAAGAGATGCGAAAAGGCGAGCCTGCCTTAGGCGAATTCGTTGGCTGGACGGGGCTTGCGCCGATATCTATTTTGTTTGAATACGTCTTTGGGATTCGGCCGGAGGCTTCTAAAAAGCGTATTGTTTGGCACGTTTATCGGCTGGAAAAACACGGCGTAGAACAATATCCCTTCGGCGACGGCTGTATCGACCTGGTTTGTGAAGCGCGTACAAGCGAAGACGAGAAACCAAGCGTAACGGTGCGTTCGAAGGACAAAATAGAAGTGGAAGTTGTGTATAAAGGCGGAAGTTTCGTCGTAAAAACCGAATAAAAAAGCCCCGTTTGGCAGATTGCCAAACGGGGTGATTTTTTGTAAAGCGTCGAAAAAACGAAGAATTACCCAAAAACACGTCCGTTCTTGTCGAAATTTTGCAGGCGCGCAAAGCCGTATTTTGCATTGACAACGGATAAAAAATGTGCTACACTATAGTTATATCAGTAAAACCGTCGGGTGTAGACGGTGTGGAGAACGATATGAGAATTGTAATTATCGGCTTGGGTACGATAGGGGAAACGGTATTAAAAACGCTTGCCGTGGAAGGACATACCATCACCGTTATCGACAACGACAAGGACAAAATCGAGCGTCTTATCGAAAGATACGACGTTTTCGGTGTGGTCGGAAACGGCGCTTGTCAAGATATTCAACAAGAAGCAAAAATGGACGAGGCGGAGCTTGCCATCGTCTTGACCAACAGCGACGAGTTGAACGTCTTCGCCTGCTTGGTTGCAAAGAAATGCGGTGTGGAAAACACGATTGCGCGCGTAAGAAACCCGGCGTATAGAAAGCAAATTCTTGCCATGAAGGACGAGCTCGGGATTTCTATGATTGTCAACCCCGAAGAAGACACGGCGCGCGAAATGTTTGACTTAATCAGTTTGCCGTCCGTTGCCCAAGCAGAACGGTTTTGCAAGGGCAAGGTTTTGCTTGTGGAAATCGTCGCGGAAAAGGGTTGCGCGCTCGTTGGCGAAACGTTGATTTCGTTGGGCAAAAAGCTGTCGACAAAGACGCTGATTTGCGCGGTACAGCGCGGAGATACGCTGACGATTCCTTCGGGCAATTTCCAAATTGAAGAAGGGGACAGAATTCACTTTACGACGGACGCGAAATCGCTTTCGCATTTCCTTTCGGAAATTCATATCGAAACCGCGCCCTTAAAACGCATTATGATTGTGGGTGGCGGAAAGGTTGGGTATTATTTGGCGGATATGCTTTCGCAGGGTAAATACCGCGTGAAACTGATTGAAAAGGACAAAGAAACCGCGGAAGAACTTGCAGAACGCCTGCCTAAAATCACGATAGTGCACGGCAACGGCGCGCGCCACGATTTGTTGATTGAAGAAGGCATCGAATCGATGGACGCTTTCGTTGCGTTGACCGATGCGGACGAAGAAAATATGCTGGCGTCGATGTTTGCCAACAAAATGAAGGTAAAAAAGACGATTACGCAAATCAAAAGCGACGACTTATACGGTATGCTCAAGGAGTTGGGCATTAAAAACAACGTTTCGCCCAAAGACATCGTCGCAAACCGCGTCATCAGTTACGTGCGAGCTTTGGAAAACTCGCGCGGGAGCAACGTGCAGACGTTGAACCGCTTGGTAAACGGGCAGGTGGAAGCGTTGGAATTCGTGGCGAAAACGCAAAAGGATTTCTTCGATAAGCCGTTGAAGGATTTGAAACTCAAGGCAAACTGTTTGGTTGCCTGCATCATTAGAAAAGGGGAAATCATCGTCCCTAACGGCAACTCGATGATAACGTACGGCGACAACGTCATCGTCGTCACTACGCACAAAAACTTTGACGATTTGGGCGATATTTTAGAATAAGGTATTATGAACTACAAGAAACTTGGCAAAATTTTGGGTAAAATTATGGTGCTTGAAGGGGTGCTTATGCTCGTGCCCCTGCTCATCAGCTTGATTTATCAAGAACCCGACAAAAACGTGCTTGCGTTTGCCGTGCCTGCGTTCGTGTTGGTTTGCATCGGATTTTTGTTGCAACTCCCCAAACCCCACCGCGAAACGCTGTACCAAAGGGAGGGCTTTGCACTCACCGCGCTCGTTTGGGTGGTGATGGCGGTATTCGGCGCAATTCCTTTCGTAATCAACGGCGAAATCCCCAGCTTTGTCGACGCGTGCTTTGAAATCACGTCCGGGTTTACGACGACGGGTGCAAGCATCGTGGACGATATCGGCGCGCTTTCGCACTCTACGCTGTTTTGGCGCAGTTTTTCGCATTGGATAGGCGGTATGGGTATACTCGTATTCGTCCTTATCTTTATTCCCGAAAGCAAGGACGGGTCGTCTATGCACCTTCTCCGCGCGGAAAGCCCTGGTCCGCAGGTGGGCAAAATCGTGTCGAAAATGAAAGCGACGGCACAGATTTTATATCTTATCTATCTTGCAATGACAATTTTGGAAATCGTCGTGCTCTCGTTCGACAGCCCGATTCCAGGGTATGAAGAAGACAAATTTTTCTTTAGTATGTTGACGGCGTTTGGTACGGCAGGTACGGGCGGTTTTGGGTTTATCCCGGGCAGTATGGAGCTTTTAAGCCCCTTCTCGCAGTACGTTATCGCAACGTTTATGTTGCTGTTTGGCGTCAATTTCACGCTGTATTATCTGTTGCTTATCGGCAAAGCGGGCGCGGTATTAAAAAGCGAAGAATTCCGCGCGTATCTTCTTATCGTCGTTACGGCAATCGCGTTTGTGTTTATCAGCCTAATGACGAAAGCGCAGGGCTTTGCGTTAGATTTCTCGACGGAAGAAGCGTTTAGACACTCGTATTTCCAGGTTGCGTCGCTGATTACGACGACGGGGTACACGACGACGGATTACAGCATTTGGCCGACGTCCGCGACGGTGGTTTTGTTGCTCCTTATGTTGGTGGGCGGTATGGCAGGCTCGACGGCGGGCGGTTTGAAAACGTCGCGTATTATGATTGCCGTCAAGGGTTTGTACGTCAACGTCAGAAAGATGATAAATCCACGCTACGTGCCCAAGGTGAAAATGGAAGGCAAGACGCTGGAAGAAAAGACCATCAACGGCGTATTCGCGTTTATTTGTCTATATTTCTTCGTCGTCATTTTCGTCACCTTCCTTTTGTGTTTCGACGGGGTAAACGGCACGACGGTGGGCGGCGTCGAGCACGGATTTTTAAGCAATTTCTCGTCCGCAATCGCGTGTCTTTCTAATATCGGGCCTGGGTTTGAAGCGGTAGGGCCGTACGCGTCGTACTCGGCGTTTAATCCCTTCTCGAAAATCGTATTGACGATTACGATGATATTGGGAAGATTAGAAATTTTGCCCGTCTTGGTATTGTTTAGTCCAAGGACGTGGAAAAAAGCGTAAAAGGTTTATAAAAAGAAAAAATCCCGTTGTTTGCTTGCTTTATTTTTGCGTTTCGTTTATAATAAAACCAGCCCGAAAAACGGGCGAAATTCAAGCGAGAAAAACAGGACGAATTATGAGTCAACAGAGCTTCAAACGCACGAAATTTGCGTGTTACAGCGTGTTTTTTATAGGCGCATCCGCCTTTAGTCTGCCACCCGTTTTATTTACGGCGTTTCAATCGCTTTTTCACGTGTCGTATACGCTTTTGGGAACGCTCGTCGTCGTCAATTTCTGCACGCAGATGCTCATAGATTTGCTCTTTACCGCGTTCGCGCATAAGCTCAACGCCAAGTTCTTTATTAGGGTTATGCCGATAATCACCGCCGTGGGGCTATTTTTGTACGCGCTTATCCCTACGTTTTTCCCCGGCAACGCCTATGTAGGGCTTTGTATCGGCACGGTGATTTTCTCGGTGTCGGCAGGGCTTTCCGAAGTGCTGTTAAGCCCGACGATAGCGGCTATGCCGTCGGAAAATCCGCAACGGGATATGAGCTTACTGCACTCGCTTTACGCCTTCGGTTTCTTTGCCGTCGTGGTAACGGCGACGTTGTTTTTGAAATTCGTCGGCATAGAGTACTGGGCGTATTTGACGATGTTTTTCGGCGCGCTTTGTTTGATTCCTGCCCTGCTTTTTATGGGCGCTCCGTTGCCGGAAATGGACAATGGGAAGGACGGCGAAGTGGAAAAGCGCGGGGGCAGGTACGTGGGCATGCTACTTTGCGTGGCGTGTATCTTCTTTGGTGGCTGTGCGGAAACGACGATGTCCAACTGGGTGTCGAGTTATATGGAAACGGCGCTTGGAATCGACAAGGCGCTGGGCGACGTTTTGGGTATGGCGACGTTTGCCATCTTGCTTGGTTTGTCGAGAATTGCATACGCCAAATTCGGCAAAAAAATTGCGCCCGTACTGCTTGTGGGTATGCTGGGCGCGGCGGGTTGTTATTTGGTGGCAGGGCTTTCCACAAGCGTAGGCTTTGCCTTCGTTGCGTGCATTTTGACGGGTATGTTCACCGCTATGCTTTGGCCTGGTACGTTGATTATGATGGAAGAAAATATGCCTGGACTTGGCGTCGGCGCGTACGCGTTGATGGCGGCGGGCGGTGATATGGGCGCGTCCGTTGCGCCCCAACTGATGGGTGTCGTCGTGGACGAAGTTTCCGTGCGCCCGTTTGCCGGCGAGCTTGGCGCAAAACTTGGACTGACCGCCGAACAGGTGGGCTTGAAGGCAGGTATGCTGTGTAGCGCGATATTCCCGATTCTCGGTGCGGTGGTCGTTCTTTGTGCGATGCGCTATTTCAAAAAACGCGATAAAGCGTTACCCTTAAAAAACGAGTAAAAAAACAGGCTGAATTCGGTTGCTTTATTTTTCCATTTTGTTTATAATGAAAATACAATCGTATGAAAAGATAAAGGAGAAAACGTATGTTTAAGTTGATAAGGTTGCTTTTTGGCTTGATTTTGTTTCCCGTTGTGTTCGTCATCGCGTATGCGTACCGCTTGCTTTGGCTGGATATTGCCCTTCCTTTGGGCGGATTTTTGCTTTGCTTATGCACGTTTAGACTGATTTCGGCGGCTATACGCTTGGGCTTGTGGCTAGTAAGGCTGGTCATTGATATTCCCTTGGGTCTGCTTTCGTCGCTCGGTACGGCGGTCGGCGTTGCTTTTGGAACGAATAGATAAAGAAAAAACGGTAAGGTTTTCCGCCTTACCGTTTTATTTTTTTGCTTATTTCAGGGACAGGGTGTCGCCGTTGATTTCCACGTCTTTTGCAAGCAATTTCAACGCTTGTTCCAGCCGAGCCGAAACGGCGTCGCCGATGCGCGAGAAACCGAGTTGTTCGACGAGTAGCTTAAACAGTCCCGATTTTTCCGCCGTGACGTTTTGTTTAAGCAGTTCTTGCAAACCGCTTGCCAACTCTTCGATAGGGATATGCTTGATTTCTCTCGGCGTTGCGCCGTGCGCGGGTACGCGCAACGTGGGCAACGGTTTGCCTTGCAAGTACAAGAACCCGTTTCTACGGACGATGCCCTGGCTTTGGCAATTCCAAAGCAACCTATTAAACGCGTCGCGTACGACGGCGGTTACCTTTTCCCTGCCGTCGAACAGGAAGACGATACGTTTTAACAACCACTCTTCGGAAAGGGGAGATTCTACTTCCAAAATCGCGCGAATTACGCGTGGTATGTCGCCTTTGAAGGCGTTGCTGAAAAAGACTTCGTCTGCCATTTCGTACTTAGGGAAGGTGAAATGGTTGTCCACAACCGTTTCTTCAAAGGACGTTTCGCTGACAGGGGTAGGTTGCGGTTTTTTTGGCGCGCTTTCCACGGCGGATTTTACCGCCGTCAAAAGACGTTCTTTTTCTACGCGCTTGTTTCTAAACCAGTCGGTAGACCAAATGCGGTAGAATTTCCAGCCCATACGCTCTAACACGTCTTGGCGAAGTCTATCTCTATCGCGCGCCGTTTTCGACTGGCGATAGGTTGCACCGTCGCACTCTATCGTAATGGCGTAGTCGGGGGAGTTAGGGTATTTCACCGCCAAGTCCAACTTGAAGGAAGAACAACCCACGTCCGTGTCGACTTCGTATCCTTTTTCGCGCAAGAAATCGCCGATTTCCGTTTTCAGTTCAGAGTGCCAGCGCTCGAAGGGGTTTTCAAAGGAAGCGCGTTCTAACGCGATTTCTCCGTTTTTCGCATAGTCTAAATAGTCGCGCAAAAGGCGTGCGCCTACCGATTTCGAACCGGACAGGTCGATGTCCGTATGGCGCATAGACGCAATCAGTTTCACGTTGTATTTCGCGCGCGTGACGGCAACGTTTAGACGGCGTTCGCCACCTTCGCGGTTGATAGGCCCGAAATTCAAAAGCAGTTTTCCCGACGCGTCTTTGGCATAGGCGACGCTGAAAAGAATCGTGTCGCGCTCGTCGCCTTGCACCGTTTCCAAGTTTTTCACGAAGAAGGCTTCGGGTTTGTCCGACTTAAAAAACCAGTCTTTCGAAGGGCACGTCAGACGTCTTTTTGCAATCAGTCTATCGATTAAGGTTTGTTGCGATACGCTGAACGCGACGACGCCCAAACTGCGCTCTGGATATTTGTCGATATGTTCAAACACCATATCGACGATTTTTTCCGCTTCACGGCGGTTGGTTTTCGTTTGGCGGTCAAACACGCCGTCGTCCACGTAAACAAAGTCGACGCCGATGCCGTCCTTGTCCGTCTTTGCGGACGGGAAGGTAACCAAATCCCCGTCGTAAAAATGCTTGTTCGAGAAGGAAATCAACGGCTCGAAACGACTGCGATAATGCCATTTTAAGCGACGTTGGGGGAAGGAAGTGGCGCACAAGTCCAAGATAGATTCAAAATCCGTGACGTCTTCGTCTTCGTCTTCGCCGTCCGTTTCCGTCGACGCGTTGAAGAAGTTGCTGGGTGGCATTTGCTTAGAATCGCCCACGACAATCAGCTGTTTTCCGCGGTAAATCGCGCCAACCGCGTCTTGGGGGAAGATTTGCGACGCCTCGTCGAAAATGACGACGTCAAATTGCATATCCGCGCCCAAATACGTACTGACGCTCAGTGGCGACATCAAAAAGCAAGGCTTTAAGGTTTGCGCCAAGTCGCCGATTTCCGAAAGCAATACGCGAATCCCTTTTTGTTTGCGTTTCTTCTCGCCTTCGCGAAGCAAAATTGCGATGCTACTGCCCTGCGCCACCATATCCAGTTTCGGACGCTGAGCGGAAAGCGTAGCCTTGATTTTCGCCTTGTTGATTTCAAAATGCAATTCGTCCTTTTCTTTGAAACGTTTCACCGTTTCGTCGTGGATAACGCGCGCTAAGCTGACAAGCGTAGGCGATTCGCGAAGGACGGCGTCTACCCATTGCAAATAGAAGGCTTTTTTGTACGCGCCAACGACGTCTTCCGGCTTGACCTTGTTGACGATGGCGTAGTTGACGTAAGAGAGCAAATCTAAGCCTTTCAACAGTTGCAAAAGTTTGGTAAATTCTTGCCAGTTGTCCAAATTGTCGGCGTTTTCGTGGCAGTTTTCGCATTTCTTGATTAAGGTGAGCAGGGAAACGTTCTGCATATCGAACGCGCGCAAATCGAAACAAGCGGTGATTCGACGTTCCGCGTCGCCGTACCTTTCAAACGCCTTTGTATACTGCTCGTACAACTGTTTGAAAAGGGGTTGCTCCGCGGAAAATTCTTCGTTTTTCATCACGGCTAATTTCCCAAATCTTGCGCCTTGCGCCTGTACGCTTTCCAACGCTTGCAACTCTTGTAAGCACCGCGCAAAGTCGGTGTCGACGCCTTGATACGCCGTGTTGAGATATTTTGCAATCGTCCGTTGCAGGGCGTTGAATTCGGCAAGTTTTTGCTGGTATACGCGCAACGTGTCCAAAGTGTTTCTTACTTCGTCGTAGCGCGCCCGCGTTCCGTCTTTTTTACAGAGCCGAATTTCCTTGGCGATGCGTTTGTATTCGCCACTAAAAAGACGGGGGAAGAAGGCGTTAAATTCCTTCGTTACCTTTTTATGCAGAGCTTGTCCGTCCAGCTTGTATACGTCTTCGTCAAACGTTTTGTCCAAGACGGCTTTCTTTTCTAAAACTACCTTGGCAAGCGCCTGCATTTCTTTCAAGGCAGTCAACGTTTTATGCAACGTAGACGAAACCAAAAGCGAAGGCGTGATAAAACGACTGTCTTTCGCAAGCGCCAAGAATTTTTGCAGGACGCGCGCGCGAGCCAGCGTGTTTGCAGGCAGGTTAAAACGTTCGTCCGTGCGATTAGAAATTTCTTGAAGGGCGCGACCAAGCTCGGCAACGGACAAAAGGTCGGCTTTCAGCTCCATTACCGCCTGGTAGGAAACGTCGGTGCTCGTATATCCGTACCAAATATTCTCGCGGTAGTCGTACCCAACCGACGGGATATAGTCGACGTAGCGAGAAAGCGCGGATTCCGCCTTTTCGAGATAGTCTTCGCCTTTATTTTTCAGGTCGTATACGACGAATTGTAAGTCGGGGGCAGAGCGATACGTCGCCGTTTCTTCATATAATTCGTACAGCGTTTTGCCGATGATAGGTCGAACTTTATGCAGTTCTTCCGCGTACGCGTCCAACGTGTGTTGGGCGTCCTTTTTTGCCTTCAATTCGCGTTCTGCCTGCCCAGAAACACCGCTTTTTTGCAGTTTTAAGGTGTGGCAAAGCTCTTCAATGACCTGTTTTTTGTTGGCTTTGTGGCTGTGCAATTCCAAACAAAATTCTTCTAAGCCTGCGTTTTTCAATTTTTCATAAACGACGTTCAGCGCGGCAAGTTTTTCGGAAACGAACAGCACCTTTTTGCCGTGTAACAAACACTCGGCGATGACGTTGGTAATCGTTTGGCTTTTGCCCGTGCCCGGCGGGCCTTGCAACACGAAACTTTTACCGCGTAAAGCCATAGCAATCGCTTCCGCCTGGCTAGAGTCCGCGTCTACGACGTTGTGCAAATCTAAAAGGTCGACGTCGTCGCCTTCGTCTTCCGTTAAGGTTGCGCCTGCGCCCAAATCGCCAAGTAAAGCGCGCACGCTTTGGTGTTTTGCGATGGTCGGCGCGTTGTCCTTAAGGTCTTTGTACATATTCAATTTCAAGAAAGAGAAAATGCCGATTTTACACTCGGTTGACACCGTCCATTTGAGTTTACAAATCAACGCTTCTATGCTTTCAAAATACCCTTCGATGCCCAAATCGTCGTCGAATTCGGGCAATTTGATGCCGTATTCGTTTTGCAGTTTGAAGGCGAACGTAGGGTTGACGATAATTTCGTCGTCCGTAATTTTCACGTGGAACGGCTCGATAGAAGATTCGTTTTCAATCGTAATCGGCGCAAGCAAAATAGGCGCGCGCATAAACGTTTGCGGATGCTCGGGCTCGCACCAATGGATAAAACCGAAGGCGATATACGCGATGTTTACACCCGTTTCTTCTACGGCGCTTCTTGCTTTCTTGCTGATGTCTTTCAGGGCGGAAAGGGGCTTATTGACGGCGTTGTAGACAAGGATTTGGTTCTTTTTCAGCTTGCCCTTGTACGCGTTTAGATAAACGTCCTTAGGGATACGCTTTCCATTTTGCGTTTCTTCTACGTCCTCGTCGAGAAAATCGAAATCTTCTTCTTCGTCTTCTAATTTCGGGTCGTACACTTCAAACACGGCAGAGTGGTCCGCTCGGTTAAAAAGCGTGACGAAATCGGGGAAAAGAATTTCCACCGAACCCTTTTTCGTGTCCTTGAAATGGATAAGGTTGTTGCGTTTCCCCGTATCCAGTAATAATTCTGCCCATTTGTTTAACTTTTCCGCGCTCATTTGTCCATACCTAAAATTACAATATTTCTTTTATTATACCATCTTTTTTTGCAAATTTCAAGTACCAACGTACAGATTGCCAAAAGAAAAAAGCGCCTAAATAGGCGCTTTACGTTTATTATCGTATCAGTCGTTCTCTTGAAGGAGCGTTAAGCATTTTGCAAGCATACGCATAACGTGGAAAGGACCTTTGTAGGTATGTCCTTTACAAGGCGGTTCGGTAGGACGTCCGTCGCGACGTAAATATCCAAACCACTCGCCGTAAGCAGGGTCGGAAAAATGCGAAAACGCGTAATCGCAAACTTGGTCGAAGATGGCTTTATATTTTTCTTCGCCCGTGTACTTATACAGCATAAGCGACGCAATCACCGTTTCGTTGTGAGGCCACCAAAGTTTCATGTCGTGCTCGTACGCTTCGACGGGCAAGCCCAAAACGTCTTTGAAATAGGTGATACCGCCGTATTCCTTATCCCAACCGCGCTCAAAGGCTTCGTCGAACACCATTTTCGAGAAATCGATAATCGCGTTGTCGCCACGTTTGACGCCTTCTTCCAGCAAAAACCAAGCGCACTCGATGTCGTGGCCGGGGTTGATGACTCGGCAGGGCGACGAAGTCAACACCACTTCGTTGTCTATTGTAACGTTTTCAAACATTGCCTTATATTCAGGCTTATGGAAGGCTTGAATATCCTTGATAAGCTGTGTAATGACGTCGTTATAATACGCAAAATTTTCCCTGTCGGCGTCGCGCATAATCGACGTTACGTTCAGCATAATCATCGGGTTTGCCAACGCTTTCATATCACGCGTTTTCGCATACGATTTCGGCGTGATTTTGTACGGGTCGGTAGACGGGTCTTTGTACATGGCATAGACGAATTCGAAATATTTTTTCGCCGTTTCTAAATACGCGGTGTCTTTCGTTGCCATAAAGTATTCGGCGTTTGCGATGATGTAAAACGTTTCGCTGAACCAGTATCTGCGTTTTCTAAGCGGTTGACCGTCGCGCGTAACGGTAAAATACATTCTCCCGTCCGTTTTGTCGATACAGTATTTCGTGGCAAAGTCAATGCAACTTTTTGCAAAGTCGAGATATTCTTGCTTTTTCTCGATATGGTTGTAAATATACGAGAACATCCAACCGGCGCGACCTTGCATCCATACGCTTTTATCTTCCGAATAGACTTTTCCCGTCCTATCTAAACAATTTAATACACCGCCGTATTCTTTGTCTACGCCGTTTTTAAGCCAAAAGGGAATACAGTTTTTCAACAATTCTTCACTGAATTTTTTACGAATTTCTTGCATAGTTTTACTCCGTTTCTACAAAAGAATTTTTGCTTGCGCGGGCGATGATGGTTTCTACGTCGTCGTCGGGCGTCCAAAGTGTTTGCGCGAAAATGGCGACGGGCAACGTAATTTTATTTTCTAACATGGCGTCTTCCACAAGCGCTTCGACAATCGGCTCGTTGCCGTCTTTAGCAATCAGCGAAATTATCTTGCGCACGTATTCGGCGTTTTTCAACCAACCGCCACGCACAACCTTCCAAACCTTGTCTTTTTTCAGTTGCCGTTCGCGTAAAAACGTTTTCGTACGTTCGCCGAGAATATAACTGCCCGTATGGTGTTCAAACGTTCCCCAGTCCAAATTCATCATACCTTTTATCACCGCGCCGAATCGTTCGTTTTCGCCACGTAATTTCAGCAATGTTTGCGTGAAGTCATACGTTTCGTTAAAGTTTTCTACTTTGTCGGTGTAGTAATGATAGGGGAAAGCACCGCAATCTTCCCAAACGATATGGATGCGCTTGTCTACGTTTTGTAAAACGGGCAAATGCCGTTTTACCGACGTCGCGTGTAACCCAAATTGAATATGTAAATCAGGGAATCTTTCCAAAAGCGTGCTGGAAATATCGTTGACAAGCTCGGTGACGATTTCCGCGATACATTTCCCGTTGACTTTGTCTTCGTTTAATTCGGTAAACGATTGAAAATAAATGCCGTCGCCACCTGCCTGCGCGTATTGTGTTTCGTAGGTTGCAAGCACTTCCGCCTTCAAATTTCTCAACCGTTCTTCGCTACAGAGCGTTTCTATCGTTTCGGCGCATTTGTTTGCCCAACCCCACGCAAAGCCCCAAATGACCTTAATGCCTAACGTGTGCGCGTAGGCAACCACTTCCTTGGCGTTAAAGGGGACGTAATCGTTCCAGATGACGACTTCGTTTAAGCGCAGGCGCGCCATATTTTCGAAAAAGGATTTGTAATCGTAAATGACGTAGCCCCAGGTCCAAATTGCGCGCGTCTTTACGGCAGGTACGGCGCTCGTCTTCCACGGGAGCAAAGTTCTTTCCAAAGGATTTTCAAAGAAACTTTTGCCCCATATATAGCCTTCTTGATACAGAACGTCGCCACAATATTCGCCCATAAATTGCATACAACCGTACAAAACGCCGTTTTCGTCCGCGCCTGCGATGGCAATCGTTTGGCTATTTTCCTGGCCTGGCGTTTTACCCACGTAAATAGCGTAGCCTTCCGCTGTTTTCGGTACGCAAAGCAATTCTTTTTGCGCGTACGCCGATAAAAGGGGGTGCGTTTCCAGTTTTCCTACTGCAATGACGTTGCGTTCTGTAAGCTCGGCTTGGGTGACGTCGCTTACGTGTTTAATCGGCAATACGTAGGAAATAAGCCCGGAAACAAAGCCCGAAAGCATATTTACGGCGGTCTTGGAGATTCCTTCGTAGGAATCCACAACCAGCAACCAACGCTTTTCCATAGTTTTACTCCTTATCGGTTGGATATACCTTCATTATAGCATCCTTTTGTAAAAATGCAATATCGTAAAAAGAAAAACAACATATCATTTTTTGTGATTTCATATATTGACAAGCGCGGGGGCTTGTGGTATAATACGGCTATGAAAAATTTTTATAAAACGCAACATTCTTTTGTCTTTGAAAACAGTTTTTGCGACTGGGAAACGGGCGCGCTTTTGTCGCCGATTCAACTGCAAAATTACGAGGTTTTGCAGGTGGCGGAATTGTATTATAACAACGCTTTTCATATCAATAACCATTTGCAACATTGCGATTTAGAAGTTACCTTTCCCACCACCAACGGTTTGTTTTGCCAAACGGACGAAAGACTCGAAAAATTGCGCAAACACGAAGCGTATTTGTCGTTTAAGGGGGAAAAACACCTGCTTTTTAGCCGTGTGGGTTGCCGTTTTCAAACGTTTGCCGTCAATTTTACCAATCCGCAAAGCCAGGAATTGTTTCGCCTTCTAAAACAACGTTTTTTGCAAAACAGAAAGCAAGTTTGTCCGCAACTTGCGCATTATTTCACCGCGATTATCGGGGAGTTTTTGTCTACCAAGCAGGACTTTTTTGCGCAAAGTTTGGAAAGTTTAATCACAACCGTTTTGGTGAATTTGGTGCGAAAGGAAGTACCTGCTCCGCAAGAGAAACTCGCAACGAAAACGACGACGGATGATATTTTGCAATACATCGACGCGCATTTTTTGGATATCTGTTCTTTAGAAGAGCTTTCCGCAACGTTTGGTTATACGTACGGGCATATTTGTAAAATTTTCAAAAACGCGTACGACGTAACCCCCGTCGAATATCTTTTAAGAAAGAAAATGGAATACGCCGCCTTGTTGCTTTCGGAAGGTAAAAGGTTGGCGGAAATTGCCGAAGTAACAGGGTATTCTACGCCGTGTAATTTAAGTCGCGCATTCAAAAAACATTTCGGTACGTATCCCAGCAATTTCAAAAAAGGCAAAGAATAAAAAACCGTCCCTTGTTGGGAACGTACGACTGTATACGACAAAACAAAAATATACTTGACTTTTTCCTGCAGGTCTTTGAACCAATCTATCCCAAATTCCCACTCAATCGTGTTTTCTTCCCGTTTCTTTTTTGAACTCATATCAACGCTCCGTTTCAAAAACTTATCTCAAGAAATCGCGGGAGAAGATGTTTCTATATTATCAAGTGCCAACGGAAAGATTGCCGAAAGAAAAACCCGTAAAAAAAGGACGAGCGCACGCCCGTCCTTTTTCGTCGTATTTTTTTAGGGGTTGACTTGGTTGTAATAATCGTACGCGTGTTGAATAGCGACGATGTAGGGGATAAGTTCCGCACGCTTTGCGACACGGTTGATTTTTACTTCCTGTCCGTTGTTGTGCACCGTGTAGAAGGGCGCGGCGTGTTCAAATGCCGTACGCAAACCTTCGTAGCCCGGTTTATTGTAGTTACTGCTATTATAAACGATAGCGTACGCCTTCATCAAAAGACGCGAGTTGTCGATGTCGTTGTAGAAGTTTTGGTCGTTACACGACATCAATTCTTCAATCGTCTTGTACTTGGCGTACTGGTCGCCTTGTTCATAACCGACTTTGTAATAATACCCGTCGACAAACTCGTAATCGTTTGCGGTTGCCTTCCAACCGTCGACGTCCATAACAAGTTTGCCCGTGTTTCCGTATTCGGTTAAAGGCGCAGTGCCTTCGTACAGTTGTCCAAGTTGATACCACTCGCCCGTGTTGCCTACGCCGCCGTAGGAATAGGATACCGCATAGACCATGGCTTGTCCCGTGGGCGAATCCATTGCGTCGACCGTGATGTACAAGGTGTATTCGCAACCCGTAGGCCCGCCGTTTACGTTGTAGTTATCGCCCGTCGTCAAACCGTCCACGTTGGTACGCTCAATCACGATGGTTACGGGCACGTCTTGGCCATCGACTTTGATGGTCGGCGTTCCGCCGAACAGGTCGTTGATAAATTGTGTGTCCGTGCCAACGTTTGCAAGCGTGGTCGAGCCCGTTTCTTGATAACGCTTATCGAAAACTTCTTGCAAGGATTGATAACTGGTGGCAGTGTTGAGTACGGCAAGGAAACCGTCGTGTACGGCGTCCATTTTCATACCGAAATCCAAGGAAATCGTCGTCGAAACTGCCGACAAAACCGCGTTAGAGCCGAATTGATAGGTGACGTAAATGTCGCGTTCCGTGTAGGGTGGAACCCAGTCGTCGGCGTTAAACGTCGCGCCGTTGTCGTCATAGTTGTCTTTCGTCGTGATGGTGATGCCGTTGGTTGCGCCGATAAGCGCGTTGTTTCCGTCGTTAGTTTTCCAAGACGGCCCTAAATACCAGTACGTAACGTTGGTGTTGTTGTACAAGGTAACTTTGTAGGTAACCGTACCGTTTCTTTGGCGCACGTTGGCGGTAGACGAAAGGTAGGTGGGGTGCGTGAAACTTACGCTGGAACTGGACGCGTTTTGCGTGGAAACCAACGAAACTGCCGTAATGTGCAACGTTTCTTTGGGCGCAAACGTGAAGTCCATAAGTTCTACGCCGATGGAATCGGAATCCGTTTGCGGCGCGCCTTCCGAAAACATCCAGGTCGCGTACACGCCCGATATCGTTATAATGGTAAATAAAAGGAGCGAGGCGAGAATACGCCCAAAACCGTGACGCATACTACCAACCCCCTTTATCGCGATGTTCGAAGGGGTTTATCGGCGGTGAAAGCCGATTTTTCTTTTTGATTTTTGCGTTTCTTACGCGCACGCTTTGGCTTGCGCTTTGCACCGTTCTTGCGCTAAGCAACGCGTATCTTTCCCTTTCCGCGCGTTGGATACGCTTAGAAATCATAGGCGTACCAATCATTTCCGCCAACACCAAAAGCAGACACAAATAGCCCGCAGGCGATTGCAAGAACATAACGAAACTGCCGATAAAGGGCACGGATTCGCCACGGTAGATTGCCTTCATTTGACTGTAACGGACGGGGAATTTGTCTGGTCTATCGACCAAGTCGCCCTGCAAAAGGAAATGCCGTTCGTCAGGGTGGTTTTTGTTCGGCTCTTCAATGCCGACGATGCGGTGCACGACCAACGTGTCGTCTACTTCGTACACGACGATGTCGTACAATTTCAAGTCTTCTTCCTTAGGAAGTTCGTACGTGACGATGATGTCAAAGCGTGAAAACTGGTCGTTTAAGTCGTTTTTGAACAGGTATTCGTTTCTTTCAAACTTGTCCGACATCGATTGACTGTACACTACGCGCAAGGTGGGGATGCTTGTCGTTTTACTGTCCGACAAGAGTTGCATACCCAGTGTAAAAATAAAAATGACGGCAAAAACACACGCAAAAAAGACGGTAAAGGCCGTGGAAAGCCAACCTGACTTCTTTGCGTCGTTTTTTCGCCGTGAATACTCTTCAAAGATACGTTCGTCTTCCGCACCGGCTCTTATCAAGCGCAAACTCTGCTTGGTGATAATCGTCAGTAGGGAAATAAACAACGTGGTCAATAAAGTAAAGACGATTAGACACAGTATAAAAACGTAGATATCATAACTCGTCATTTCTTTGCCTCGTGCGCGTAAAAGAACATATCCCATGACGCACAATCATGGGATACGCCTTTTTATGCTTTGTTGGTTACAAATCGTCGGTTGTTGATGATTAGACTAATTCGTGCGTGTCGTCGCATTCGCTAACGGTTGCAACAAAGTGACCCTTCGTAAGTTCCGAGCCAAACGCTTCGTATTCGCTGTACGTGTCAACCAATACCGATTTCATAGCCGTCGTCAAATCGATGCCAACGTCGCTTGCAGAGACTACCCAAGTGAATACGCCGTCAGCGTTTTTAAGGGTGGCATCGCCTTCCAAGTGGATGGGGTCTGCTGCGATTTCGAAAATCTGCGTCGAAGCGTACTTCCAGTCGCCGATGGTTGCAGGGCCGTCCGCGCTATTCGCTTTGAACGTGAAAGCAAGTTGTACGTCAATACCGTTGGTTTTGATGTCGTCGGATGCCGTAGCGGAAGGGGTGAAGGTAACGATGATTTCGCCCGATTTTTTAATGTCAGGCAAATGGTTGTTGTCGGCGTCGTCCACCGCCAAACTAAACGAGTTCGTGCCTCTCGTCATTACGCTAAGCGTGCCTTTTTCCGTCGTCGTCGATACGCCCGTCATACCTACTTCAATCGTCGTGGATGCGTTGGTTACGGCTCCTTCCGAGAACGTCCAGGTTGCGTATACGCCGCCTACCGTTACAATCGTTGCCAAAGCCGTTGCAAGAGCAATTTTGCCTTTCATGGTTTTTTTCCTCCTTTGTATAATAAAACGTTTTCGTTCTATTTTTGATTTCTATATCATACCACCTACGGTACGTATTGTCAAGACTTTAACAAACATTTTTGCGTTTTTTTTGCATTTTTTTGCGAAAAAAAGCGTGTTTTTGCCCTATTTTTCGTCGAAAACAGGGGATTTAGCAATGAAAAAAGCGTTCAAAAGACGCTTTTTGCTTGGTTTTGAGTTTGGTTGCAGGGATTAGAAACGGAAAGTACCGCTCTTTAACGTTTCCAACATAATCGTTGCGCTACTTACGTTGGTGGCAAGGGGGATTTTTTGCACGTCGCAAAGTCTTAAAAGCGCGGAAACGTCCGGTTCGTGCGGTTGCGCGGTCAAGGGGTCGCGCAAGAAGATGATTAAATCTAATTCGCCGTTGGCAAGCATTGCGCCAATTTGTTGGTCGCCGCCAAGCGGACCGCTCTTCATTCTTTTAATAGGCAAGGACGTTTCGCCCATAATCAACGTTCCCGTCGTTCCCGTTGCGTACAGTTCGTAGTTGGAAAGTACGTCTTTGTATTTTTTCGCCAACTCGATAATTTCGTCTTTCTTTTTATCGTGCGCAATCAATGCAATTCTCATTTGTATTCTCCTTATTAAATATGTATTTCTTTTGTCATTTCAAGGTTTTTGTTTGGTGCAGGCGCGCGCCTGCTACGTTTATTATTGTATCACATCAAAACACAAAAGTCAACGCTTGGAAACGGGTTGTTATTGATAAAGGGGACATACTGCGCTCGAAAGGAATTGCGCCTTTAGCGTCGCGCCCCGCTCGGCAATTACCAATTGCCGACGTTGCCTTCAAGAGTTCCATTTTCCAAGTTGCGCAAGGCAAAGCGTTCGCTCCTGCTCACGGCTCCTACCCTCAATTCCCGTCGATATTCGGTAAAACAAAAATAGGATGCCCTAATGGACATCCTATTTTTGTGGTGCGGTCGACAGGAATTGAACCTGCATGGAGTTACCCACAAGATCCTTAGTCTTGCGCGTCTGCCAGTTCCGCCACGACCGCATTAACGAACTATATTATATATCAACGGCAGACGTTTGTCAACTTATTTTATCCCACTTTCAAAAAAAATTAAAAAAAGTTTTTTAGCCCTAAAAATCGGCTAAATTTGCGTTGGTTTCACGCATTGCCCCGTGGACGCGCTTTGAAAAATGACGAAAAATCCGTCCGCGTCGACCAGCGCGGAAGTGGGAACGAACGTGCAAACGCCCTTAATTTCTTCGGGTGCGCTTTCGCCGTTGTTTGCGCGCAGGGCATAGCAAACGTATTTCGCCTTCCCGTCTTCGTAGACGACGCCGACGAGATATTCGGGGCGTTGCGCCGTGCCACGGATACGCACCCACTCTCCAAGCGAAAACGCGTCTTTTAACGTTTCGTCCTTAGGATAGGCGGAAAACAGCGCGTCAAGTTCTCGTTTTACGGACAAATAGTATCCGTCGGGGGACGTTTCAAACGCCTGGAATAGCTCTTGAGCATCGTCATCTTTCTCAAAACCAGACCCTTCTTCCGCGTCCTGCCCTTGATTTGCGCTTTGACGACGTGCATTTTCGCCAACTTTTTCAAACTGCTCGCGTTCATCGACCTGCTCCTTATAATAATTTTTCTCGGCGACACGTTCGTCGTCGTAGACGTTGTTATCGTGGATTTCAACGACGGGCGCGTTGGACTTTTCGTCTTGCTTATCAACTCGTTTCGCGCTGGCAATTTCGCCGTCCGAAACGTCGCGTTTTTTTGGAAAGACAGGGGGCAGGGCCGCGTTTAAGATGGCGCGGTAGTCATACGAGCCGTTTCCGTTGATGCCGTAGGCAATGGGCACGACTTCGTTTTTGACAAAACAAATAATCGCGCAAAAACCCGATGAAACGTCGACGTCGGACAGGATATTAAACATACTTTTTCCGCGCAAGGACAGCATTTCCGTTTTCCCCCTGCCGTCGGAAAGCAGACAATAGTATTCGCCCAAGGAAAGGGGCGCGAAATTGATAATCGACACTTCGACGGCAAGATTTTTGCCGTACTGTTCTACTTTGACAAGCCCCGACAAGGTTTTACCGTCCCCAGAAAATCCCTGCCGAATTTGTCGTAAGATGCACATTTTTTTGATATAATTCATATTTCCCCCAACGTTTTGTATATATTTCTATTGTAGTGAAACAAAAAGACAAAAAAACGTGAAAAAACGGCTGATTTCGTCAAGATTTGGCGAAAAAAATTGCGCTTAATCCCTTGACGGGAGCAGACATTTATCGTATAATAAAAGTATGCAGGCAAAACGAAGAAAAAACAAAATCGTTTATCTTTTGCGTGTTTTGTTGCCGTTGGCGTGCCTTGGAATTTTGTGGTTTATCTTCCACAACTCCTTGCAAACGGGCGACGAATCTTCCGCGCAAAGCTCGTCCGTGACTGCGGTTGCACAGGAAATCATCCGCGCCGTCGCGCCGGAATCGAAATGGGCGGAGGCAACGGGCGAAAATTATGAAATTCTGCACGAATTCGTGCGTACATTGGCGCATATTGCGGAATTTGCCCTGTTGGGCGCGCTGTTTTGTTGGTGCTATTTTGCGTACACTTTGACTGCGCGGTATTTCTACTTGCCCGTTACGGGCGTTATCGTCGTGCCGATTATCGACGAGTGGTTGCAAACGTTCAGTATAGGACGTGCGCCGTCGCTTGGCGACGTGGCGATGGATACGCTCGGCGGTGCGCTGGGACTGATTTTTGCGCTGATAGCCGTGCTTATCGGTTTAGCGGTGCATAGCTCGAAAAAAAGAAAAAAGGAAAGGGAAGATGGGAAGCGAGAGCCTGGAAATTGCCTTAATTAAATACAACAAAAAAACGTGGTCGAAGAGCGCGCTTTTGGGCTTTATTATCGGGCTTGCCGTCATTGTCCCTGGTATTAGCGGTTCGACGGTAGCCATCATTTTTAAGCTGTACGACCAGTTTTTGTACGCGCTTGGCAACCTGTTTAGAAAATTCAAAAAATGCTTTATTTTCCTGTTGCCTATCGGCATCGGCATCGGCGTTGGGTTTTTGACGGGGTTGTTTGGCGTAAAAAAACTTTTAGAATTCAATTTGTTTGCCGTCGTATGCCTGTTTGCAGGGCTGATGGCAGGCGCGTTTCCTGCCGTCAAGGACGAAATTAAGGGCGCGGAGCGTACCAAAAAACGCATTGCCCTGTTTGTCGTAGGCTTGTGTATTCCCGTTGCAATCGGTTGCTTTTCAGCAATTACCGCGGTGGGTGAAGGCGCGACGGTTGTCGACCGTTTTTCCGACGTTGGCGCAGGTCAGGTTTTGCTTGCCGTTCTCGTTGGGTTCGTCGTCGGCATTACGCAAATCGTACCTGGGCTTAGCGCAAGCGCGTTTTTGATGGCGGTGGGCTGGTACGGCTCTCTGATGGAAAGCGTCAGCGCGACCTACTGGCAGTCGAACCCTGCCGTGTTCTTGGTGTACGCAGGTTTAGGGTTTGGTTTCCTTGCCGGGGTTTTGGGTCTTTCTAAATTGTTGACGACGGTGTTCGCGAAGGCTCGGCACTCGGCGTACTGTATGATTGTCGGCTTATCGCTTGGCTCGCTCGTTTCGATGTTTTGCAACGGTGACGTCGTAGAGGCGTACGTCGGTTGGGCAAACGGCGGAAACGCTGTTATGGATTTGCTCATTGGCGCTCTCTTGTTTGCCATCGGCGCGGTGTTGGCGTATACGCTTGTCAAATACCAACGCAAAAAAGACGTGGAAAGCCAAGGCGAAAACTCGAAAGGATAGGGGCAGGTACGCGTTGACGTACTAAAACGGTGTGCTATGGGCGCGATTAGGCGGTTTTTGGATAGGCTTAGAAAACGTTCGGGTGAGCGCGGATATACGTGCGACGCGTGCGGAAGAGAAGTGTTTGCATACCCCACGCATCGGCTTTGCTCCGACTGCGACGGCGCATTGGCGCGCGTGGAAAGGGCGTGTCCCGTATGCGGTAGGCAAACGATTGCCGAAGGGGTTTGTCTTTCTTGTAAAAGCGATTTGCCCAAGTTTGATTGCGGTGTTTCGCCCTTTATCTATCACGGTGAAACGGCGTTGCTTATCAATCGTTTGAAAAACGGGAAACCAAGGCTTGCCTATTACTTTGGCGAGCAGATGGCGGATTGTTTTTGCCAAAGGCAAGACAAGTGCCAGGTTTTGCTTGTGCCCGTGCCGATTACGCCCACCAAACTGCGCGAACGCGGTTATAACCAAGCCGAACGCCTTGCGGAAGTCGTGTCGGCGCGACTGACGGCGCACGGGTTTGACGTGGAGTTTATGGCTGACGTTTTAGAAAAACGAAGGGAAACCGCTTCGCAAAAAACGAAGAGTTTTTACGAGCGGAAAGAGAACGTTGCAGGCGCGTTTTTCGTGCATAAGCGGAAGGCGTGCAGGGACAAAACCGTGGTGCTTGTCGACGACGTTATGACGACGGGCGCGACAGGGAGCGCGTGTGCGGAAAAGTTAAAAAATGCGGGAGCAAAACGGGTAATTTTCCTAACGGCAACCGCTTTGGAGGAA
Source organism: Candidatus Scatosoma sp. (assembly GCA_045660225.1). Lineage (GTDB taxonomy): Bacteria > Bacillota > Clostridia > Christensenellales > Borkfalkiaceae > Scatosoma. The sequence goes on along the minus strand of JAZRDK010000077.1, from coordinate 39,100 downwards.
TTAAAATGAGTACGGAAAGTGTAAACCAAAGAACGAAAGGAATTTCTGAGGCGACGACGGAAGGCGTGTTGTATATGATTAACGACGAAGACGCCACCGTTGCAGGTGCGGTCAGAAAGGTGATTCCCAGCGTAGCCAAGCTGGTGGATGCAGGCGTAGAAGCGTTGAAAAAGGGCGGACGTATTTTCTATTGCGGTTGCGGTACGAGCGGTCGACTTGCCGTAGTAGACGCGTCGGAGTGTCCGCCGACGTACGGGGTTGCGCCGGGCGTTGTAAACGCGGTAATCGCAGGCGGAGCAAAGGCAATGGTCAACGCGCAGGAAGGTTGCGAAGACAGTCGTGAGCGCGGTGTACAGGCGTTTGAAGAAGAAGGCATCACCGCGGACGATTTGGTCATCGGGATTTCGGCGGCAGGTCGCGCGCCCTTCGTGTTGGCGTTTATGGAAAAAGCGAAGGAAACGGGCTGTGTCGTAGGCGCGCTGGTAAACAACGAAGATACGGAAATGGCAAAGCTTGCGGATATTGCCGTTGAAACGTTGACGGGCGCGGAAGCGATTAAAGGCTCGACGCGGATGAAGGCTGGGACAAGCCAAAAATTGATTTTGAATATGTTTTCTACCGCGTTGTTTGTAAGAAGCGGTTATACGCATCAAAATTATATGATAAATATGATTCCCAGCAACAAAAAACTGCGCGCGCGTGCGGTGTCGATGGTAACGGATATTTTGGGTGTTTCGCCGACGGAAGCGGAAGCGCTTTTGCTGGAAACAAACTGGGATATTAGGGGCGCGTTAAAAGCGAAACTTTGATAAAAAAACCTGCCGTTTGGCAGGTTTTTTTATTATAGAAAACGTCTAGATTCGATATAAAAACTCCAACGTTTTGCCGTCAGTTTTTCAATACGAGCGTAATCGGATGCGGTGTGCAGGATATAGTCGTTGCCAAGATAAATGGCGACGTGCCCCACGCGTTCGATACCCGTATTATACCGTCTGTCTTCGTTTGTGAAATAGATACAATCTCCGCGTTGCAAGTCGGCGCGTTTCACCGCCTTGCCTTGTACGACCTGTGCGCGCGTATGCACGCCGAGTTTGACGCCTGCGCCCTTGTAAAAGGCGTATTGCACCAAAGACGAGCAATCGAATTTTTGCGCGGAGAAACCGCCCAAAAGGTTGCCCTTGCCGTCGTGGAAACGCACCGCGCCGTAGACGTAGGGTACGCCGAGAAGTTTGTACCCTTCTTCAAGCACCGATTCTACGTCCTTATCCGTGCTTTTTTCTAAGGTAAAAACGGAGGCGTATTCCGCGTAGATATACGCGGTTTGGTTTTTGTAATAGGTCTTATACCAGTTGCCCGTTTGTCCTATCAACGCGTACACGCTACCCTTCTCCGCGCTACCTATTGTGCTTGAATCCGTACCTGCCCCCTTCCTTACGTTTACGTTGTTGCCCGTCAAACGTATGTATTTTGCCGTTTGCGTTTTGGGCGGGGAGTTTTGAGAAGAGTTTTCTTCCTTCGGGGGCGTCGGCGTAGGTGTAGGCGTAGGCGTAGGCGTCGGCGTAGGTGTAGGCGTTGGCGCGGGCGTACTATCTTCTACGGAAGGCGCGGAAGAAGAGCTCTCGCTTTGGCTTTCGTTTTCTTCTAACGTCGGTGCGTTGAGTTGTGGCTCTTCGCTACGACAAGCGACGAAAAAGGCGGTGGGTGCAAGGAAACATAGCGCAAGGATAAGCGCCAAAAAACATTTGATTTTTTTCATAAAATTCTCCCTTAAAAGCGTTGCGTTTTGAAAAAAGAAAAAACGCTACGTCGATTATAAGGGAGATTTTTGCGCCCGTCAATAGGGAGAAAAATGGCAAAAACGGGGGGATTTGCCTTCGTTGGCAAACGCTTACAATAAAGCGCGCGTTTTTAGGGGATAAGTGGAAAAATATGCAAAAATTCACAACTTTTTCCCCGTCGTATACTTGAAAAAAAAGTGTGGCTGTGCTATAATGTAGAAAATCGTTTGAAAGTGGGTATTATGGCAAAATTTCGTACGGATTTACATACGCACTCCGCCTTCTCGCACGACGGAAGAAACAGCTTGGAAGAGATGTTGCAAACCGCCAGCGAAAGGGGGCTTTGTTTTTACGGCGTAAACGAACATTACGACGGTGGTTATAAGTTGGAATTTTTCCCCGAACGTTTGCAAGAAGTTTTGAAACGGGAGCAAAGCGTCCGTGACGAGTATTTCCACCACGCAAGGCATTTGCAGGAAGACTACGCCGGTGTTTTGAACGTGCTTGTCGGCATCGAGTTCGGTTATGACGACGACGAAAACGTTTTGAAAAAGTACGTGGAATTTTGCAAAAAGCATCAACCCGACTACGTCATCAACAGCGTGCACGGCGTCGACGGCAAAGATTATTGCTACTGCGCGTTCGAGAAAGACAAAAAAAGCGAGTACGACGCGTATTTAGACCTTGTAAAACGCAGTTTGGACGCGCCCTACCCCTACGACGTCGTGGGGCATATCGGATACGTTTGCAGGTACGTGCCGTTTGAAGACAGGAAGATGCGCGTTGCCGATTTCGCTGAGAAAATCGACGAGATTTTGAAAACGATTATTCAAAAGGACAAAATTTTAGAAATCAACAGCGCCAGCAAGATGGCCGAACAGGCGACGTTGCCTGATTACGACGTCGTGGAAAGGTATTTCGCGTTGGGCGGAAGGAAAATTTCGTTTGGCTCGGACGCGCATTTGGTTGCGCGCGTTGCGGACAAGTTTGACGAAGTCGTTGAAAGGTTGAAGGCAATCGGGTTTACCTATCTCACCGTGCCTTGTCGTGGCGAACATATCAAAGTGGAGATTTAACGATGTCAAAGTTGGATATACTCAAATTGTTGCAGGAAATCGGCGAAGAAACGGAAATCGGCGATTTCACGCCCGACGAATTAGAAGAAATGTTGGAAAGGATGCGCTGTGACGGGGAAACGACGCTTTCGCCTGCACAGTTTAAGGAACGGTATTTTGCGTACTACGACGACGTGAAGGACAAGTCCTTGAAAAAACAAGATTGGTAAAAGAAGGGGGGCAGGTACGAGATGAAAAAATATAAATGCCTTATTTTTGACGCCGACCACACCCTTTTGCATTATATTAACGACGAAACGTCCGCCTTTGAAGAGTTATATAAAGAACTAGGGCTTGCCTACACGGCGGAGCTTGCCAAAGCCAGTCGGTTTTTTTCTGAAGACGAGTGGACGAAGACGGGGCTGTACGACGTGCACGACGAAAGAATCCAGCGCGAATATCATCAGCTTTACCGCACGCATTTATACGGCGTGTTTGCGCGGATTTTTGAAAAATTTCCTTGCAACGCCGACCCCAAAGCAACGAGCAAGCGGTTTTTAGAGCTTTTGGCGCGCGAAGGCGCGATGATGGACGGGGCGGAAGAAGTGGTAAAGAAACTGTCCAAGAAAAACGGTGGAGAATACGACGTGTGCATTGCGACGAACGGGCTTTTGGAAATTCAACGCGCAAGGCTTTGCAAACTGTTCCCTTATGCAAAGGCGGTGTTCGTGTCCGAAGCGTTGGGCTGTATCAAGCCGTTGCCCGAATTTTTCGAAAGGATGCTTGAAAAATTGCAGGCCAAAAAGGAAGAGTGTCTTATGATAGGCGACTCGCTTTCCTCCGACGTTGCCGGGGCGATGGCGGTGGGGATGGACAGTTGTTGGTATAATCCTGGTGGGCAGGAAAACGCAACGGGGTTTCAGCCGACGTACGAAATTCATAAACTTGAAAAACTGCTCGAAATCTTGTAAAGATAGGGCAAGGATAAAGGCAAAAAGAAAAACGGTTGTATAAGGAGTGCTCGATATGGAAGTACAAATGTTTAACTTTTGGTATTTCTTCTTTATTGTTTTGCAAATCGGCGGTTTGCTCGGTTTATATTTTATGTTGAGAAACGCGTCTTCGCGTACGCAAAATATCGTATTGTTTTCCCTGCTTGTCGTTGGGTTTTTGTTGCATTTCTTGAAAATGTTCGTTCCGCCCTACGCAAGCTATGAAGGTGGTTTCCACATTACCGACCGTGGGCTTAGAGATTCTTGGTTCGTCAATATTTGCGGTGCGAACATCGCGCTTTTCCCCTTCTTCTACTTCATGAAAAACAAGTACGTGAAGGATTATATGTTTTACATAGGCGTTTTGACGGGGCTTATCACCTTTTTCTATCCGCAAGAGCCGATTGCAAAAGGCGGTATGGAAGAGCAAATGGCGGAGATTTGGGACGTTTTAAGGTTTTATTATCACCATTGGATGATTATTGCCGTTCCGCTTTTGATGGTACTTTTCAAAAAACACACTCTTTCGTATAAACGCATTTGGATTGCGCCCGTTGCGCTGTTGCTTGTGATGCTGTTTATTATGCTCAACCAAATTTTACAAAGCGAGTTGGGCTTTATTCCGCTTAGGGACGGCGAAAACGCGGACGGATTGCAATTCTTCGTGCCGAATTATAAAAACACGTCGTATATTTGGGGCCCTTTAGAGCTGGAAGAAGTCGACGGAAAATGGACGATTGTGGAAGACGATATCGGCAAGATTTTTACCTATTTGTGCCCCGACTTTTTCAAGACCGTACCCATCGGCCCACATAAGGGCGAGCTTAAGTACTGGCCGTGGTTTTGGATGATTTTCCCCGTGTTTATTTTGGTGTTGCCACTCTCGTTTGGCTTGGCGATGATTTTCGATTATAAACAATTCAAGACGGACATGGTATGCCTTTGGCGTAAAATGAAACGAAAAATAGGCAAGAAAACGGACGAAGAAACGGCGAAGTAAACGCGAAAAAACAAAGAAAAAAACTCGACTTGCGAAAAGTCGAGTTTTTTGTTTTTTCGTTGGGGTTAGATGACGACGACGTCCATTTCTTTGAACTTGTTTTTCAAAGCGTCGGGGAAATCGTTGTCCGTGATTAATACGTTGATGTCTTCCGCGCGCGCGAAGGTGTGCGGTTTGATTTTGCCGATTTTCGAGCTGTCGAGCATCATATACAAAAATTTAGCCTTTTTGCAAATAACGCGCAAAAGTTCCGCTTCGATTTGCGAACTGCACGAAAATCCGTTTTCCGTCGTGAACGCGGACGCGGAGATGATGGCAAGTTCGAAATTCGTGTCCGTGAAATACAATGACGAGAAGGAAGAAACGGTGGCAAGGTTTTCCTTAATCAGTTGACCGCCGAGAAGGTTGACCACGACGTTCTTTTTCTTGGCAAGCTCGGTGGCGACGGCAAGCCCGTTTGTAAACACGTTGTAGACTTTGTCGGGGAGTTCTTTGGCAAGATACAGCGCCGTCGTACCGCCGTCAAGGAAAATGGACGCGCCTTCGTCGATAAGGCTGGTCGCCTTTTGCGCGATAACGATTTTTTCGTCCGTATGAATCGTCGTTTTCTTCGTGTACGGCTCGCCCGAAGTTTTTTGCACTTCGCGTACGGACATCGCGCCGCCGCGGACGCGGATGATTTTACCTTCTTCTTCCAGTTGGAAAAGGTCGCGTCGCAAGGTCATTTGCGAAACGTTGGGGAAATAATCTTCCAGTTGCTCCAAAGTCAACTTACCGCGCTTGTCTAAAAGTTCTGCAATTTCCGCAATACGGTCTCTTTTCATACGTTGTACTCCTTTTTGGTATATTGAACAATCTAAATGTAACATAAAAAAATGAAAAAAGCAAGTAAAAGCCCTTGTTTTTCGCGTATTTTCTATAATTTTTTACAAAAAGCGCGCAAAAAACGAAAAAAACTTACATTTTCGCCTGTGAAAAGAAGGAAGGATGAAAAAAGAATAAAAATTTGGCAAACGTGCTTATCTTACTTGCGTTTTTTTTTCGCGTGGGGTATAATAAGATAAGAAAGTAGACAAGGAGATGGCAAATGTTCGATTTTATCACGGATTTGGACGGATATTTTTGCGAGAAGTATGCAAATTATGATAAACTCTGCGTTTTGCCAGGCTATAAAATGCCGTTGATGCAGACGTCGAAGGTGGACGAGTTTGGGCGTACGCGGACGTACACCCTTCCTGCGGATACGATGCGCCTTGCCACGCAGGAAAAAAAGGACGAATTGTTGAAAGAGCTGAAATCAAGATTGGCAGATTTGACGTTTTCCTTTTCCTTCGTACCGCTCGGCTTTTTTGGACGCATCAAAAACAACCGTTCGAAATACGGGTTTGCCAAACATTTTAGAAATATCCTTGCCAAATACGGTTTGAATGAAAAGAGCGTGGGCGAACCGCTTGACGTCAGCGAAGAAATTTGGCATAAGATTTGGAAAGGCAAGTTTTTGCCGACGAAAAACCTGTTGTTTTCGATTGCGTTGACGGCGCAAATTTCAATGGAAGATTTGAAGACGATGTTTACGCTTTTGTACGAAGAGTTTGATTATACGCGTCCAAAAGACGTCGTCATCTCGTACCTGCTTACTCGTAAAGTGTACAATCCTGCGATGATACAACGCGCGTTTGACGAATACGGCGTCAAAAATTTGTTTATTAAATAAGAAAAATCTTTCCGATTGAAAACACTTGCGTTTCGAAACGGAATATGATATAATAAGAAAAATGAATACCGAGCGGGAAAAGAGTAACCGAAGTTGTCTTTGCCAAAAACAGAGAGTCGCGCCGTAGGCTGAAAGCGCGTCGTGGGAAAGAAAATCGGTGAAAGTGCGTTTCCGCGTTAAGGACGGATTAATCTCCGCGGATGCCCCCGTTATCGGGCGAAAAAGGAAAGCCAACGGCTTTTGAAGTAAAGTGGGACAGCGTTGAACGACGCCTTTACGCATTGTGCGTAAAGGCGTCTTTTTTATCAAAAAGCTACGTTTAGGAGAGAAGGGATATGTGGTTCAAAAATTTAAGTGCGGACATTAAAGCCGCGAAGGCGAACGACCCTGCGGCGAGAAACTGGTTTGAAATTCTCGTCACCTACTCTGGGGTGCACGCCTTGATGTGGTATCGACTTGCGCGGTTTTTTAGGCGCATTAAACTGAAATTTATCGCGCGCGTTATCAGCCAGGCAGGACGCTTGTTTACGGGCGTAGAAATTCACCCTGGCGCAAAAATCGAAGGGGGCGTGTTTATCGACCACGGGTCGGGCGTCGTTATCGGCGAAACGGCGGAAGTGCATAAGGGAACGGTCATTTACCAAGGCGTTACGCTGGGCGGTACTGGTAAGGAGCGTGGAAAACGACATCCGACGATTATGGAAGACGTCGTTTTGTCGGCGGGCGCGAAGGTGCTTGGCGGATTTACCGTCGGTAAGGGCGCGAAAATCGGCGCGGGCGCGGTTGTGTTGAAGGAAGTGCCACCGTACGCGACGGTGGTGGGCGTGCCTGGACGTATCGTGCGGATTCGAAAACCGGACGAAGAGTACGCGCACGCAGGCTTAATCGCGGTGCAAGCGTTGTCTTTAGAAGCGAAGGAAGAGCTGGCAAAAGAAGAAGCGCGGAAGGCGGAAGAAAAGCGTTCGGGGAAGAAAAGAGCCACCCAGGTACGCGATGAAAAGGAAAATAAAGAAAAAACGGAGATAGAAAAATGAAAATTTACAATTCGTTGACGAAGAGAAAAGAAGAGTTTGTGCCTTTGGAAGAAAACAAGGTGAAAATGTACGCTTGCGGTATTACCGTTTCGGGCGAAGCGCATATCGGACACGGATATCAGGCGTAGATTTACGACATTATGCGTAAATATTTGAAAAAGTTAGGTTACGACGTAACCTACGCGCGCAATTACACGGACGTGGACGATAAAATTATCGCGAAATCGAAGGAAACGGGGATTCCTGCGGACGAGTACGCAAAGATGATGATTGAAAACATCAACACGATTATGGATAAGTTTGCCGTGGACGACCCTGACGTATGGTTGAAGGCGACGGAAAACATTGAAAATATCATCGATTTCGTGTCCACGTTGATTGCCAAAGGGCATGCGTATCCGACGAAGAACGGGGACGTGTATTTTGACGTTGCATCCTACCCTGGGTACGGTAAATTGTCGAACAGGAACATTGAAGACGCGTTGGACGGCGTGCGTGTAGACAACGACGAAGAGAAGAAAAACGCGTACGATTTCGCGTTGTGGAAGAGCGCGAAACCCGGCGAAATTTACTGGGAATCGCCTTGGGGCAAGGGCAGACCCGGTTGGCATATCGAGTGTTCGGCGATGAATAAGCAGGCGTTTGGCGAACAAATCGATATCCACGGCGGTGGAAGGGACTTGATTTTCCCGCACCACGAAAACGAAATTGCGCAAACGGAAGCGTTGACGGGCAAACAGTTTGTTAAATACTGGACGCACAACGGCTTGATTAAAGTCAACGGTCAAAAAATGAGCAAATCGCTTGGGAACAGCCTTCTGCTTGCCGAGCTTTTGGAAAAATATTCGGACGAAGCGGTGAAATTCGCGCTGTTGCAAACGAATTACAGAAACGACATCAACGTCACGGACGACTTATTCCCGTCCGCGGAAAAGCATTTATCCGATTTCTACGCGTTGCTTGCGCAGGCGGACGATTCGCGCTTGCAGGCGAGTGCGGACGATGAAAACACGGCGCGCGTCGTGGACGAAGAATTCAACGCTTGCATGAGCGACGATTTCAACACCGCGTTGGCACTTTCCAACCTTTTCGGCTATTTCAAGGACGTGAAAAAATGGTTGGCGCAGGGCGACGCGAAAGCGGTTGCATACGCAAACCAAATCAGAAAAACGTACGCGCTTTTGGGGCTTTTCAAAAAAGACGCGAAGGCGTACGCGTCGCAGTACGGTGAAAAGGGTAGCGAAATTCCCCAAGACGTACAGGCGGTTGCCGAAGAACGTTGGCAGGCGCGCTTGAACCGCGACTGGGCAAAGAGCGACGAATTAAGGGCGAAACTTGCGGAAATGGGCTATGCTGTGAAGGACAGCAAAACGGGTTATGAGCTGACGAAAAATTAACGCGTTTGCCAAACTAAAAACACAAAAAAACGAAGGCGATGGAGCAATCCGTCGTCTTTTTTTGCGCGCTAATCCGCCCGTTTGATGACTAAATTGCGCGGAAAATAAAAAATAAAAATGTGCAGAATTTGCAATAAATCGTGCAGTTTTCGTCATTGACAAGGGCATTTTTTGGTTATATAATGAAATCGTATCATTATTTATAATGAAACGTATGCGCTCTCACGTGGGCGAATTGGGGGCGCGAAAAGGCAAAAATAAACTCTTAAAGGAGTAAAAACTATGGAACAATTTGGCAAGAAAGGCTATCCTTCTCTTTTCGTAGAGATTGTAGAGCTGGCAGAAGACGTCATCACGGGCAGCGTCTCCCTGGAATGGGAATGGGACGTTGAAGAAGGTGACGGGTTTGAATCGTAAGGAGGGAAAGAAAATGAGAATTGGTACGAAAATCAAATCTTTAATCCTTTTGTTCGTTGCGTTCTGCCTTAGCGTCGTATTCGGCGTGGTGTCGTTTGGCGAGGTAAAGCGCGTTTCGGGCGCAAGCGCAAACATCGTTTCGACGGAATTGAACGTCGCAGGTGCGTCGCTCCGTTATGCAAACACGCAGGATAAGGCGGCGGCACGTTATCACGTGACGATTTCCGACGCGCTGTATGAAAATACGGTTGCGCAGGGCAGAGAAACGGGTATTTTGGTAATTCCCAACGCTGTGCTTGCTGGGAAGGAACTTAACCTTGACACGCCCAGCGCGAAGAAAGGCGTATTCTCGAACGGCGACGTGAACAACTGGGAAAGAAACGCGCAGGGCGATTACGAAGCGCGCGCGTTCATCGACAACATCCCTGCGAAAAACTACGGTACGAAACTTGCGGTAGTTGCGTATGCGGAAACGTCTAACGGTTTGGTATATTCCGAACTGTACAACACGTCTTCGTTGTCGGCGATTGCCGTTGCGGAAGCAAATTCTACCCCCGACAGCGCAAGCGTAGAAAAGTTGTTGAATACGTACGCAACGTTTGACGTAACCATTAACGGTACGGTGCACAAATACCTTTACGGCGAAACGATTCCGTTTGCGTCGGCGCTTGGTCTTGCGGACGCAAGCAACGCGGACAGAAAGTGGTCGGAAAACGGTAAAGTAACGGGCCCGCTTAGTCTTACGAGCACGGCATCGGCGGTGGATATCGGCGCGCAAGAACTTGACCTTGACGTCAATTTGGACGGCTCGGCAAACAGTTCGAAATACGTCGATTTTGACATCACGAAATTGAACGCAGGCGCACTTAAGTTTGGTACGGACTACACCTTGAAAAGCGTGTCCGTTGGCGAAAGCGCGCTCTCGAGTGTGGAAGGCGCGTACGTGGAAAACAACAAGTTGTTCCTTCCCGCGTCGTTGATTGACGTGAAAACGTGGGGCGAAAAGGACGTAACGCTTACCTTCAATTATCAAGGTATAGACATCAACGTAACGGCAAACGATTCGCTTGTTGTTACGAAGAAGATTTCGGACGTAACGGAACTGAAAGCCTTCTACACCATCGCGGACGTAGTTGCTGGTGATTCTACGGGCGGTCAGTGGGCTGGTTATTTCCAGCTTGACGCGGACGTTACCCTGAACACGACGGCAATGTTCGACGGTGCAGGTGGTTGGACGCTTTGGACGAACAATATGGAAAATGGCGAAGGCTTCGTTGGTGTATTCGACGGTTGTGGTTATGCAATCAACGGTTATATGTCGAATTCGGACGGCTTTATCGACGTCATCGGCGCAAAAGGTACGCTCAAAAACGTATCCTTCACCAACGCGGTTATCATGGCTCATTCTTCGGTGATTTCCGAATTTAACAATGGCTTGGTAGAAAACGTATACGTGCACGCATACTCGATAGGCGGTTGGTTTACCGCGACGTCTGGTCTTGGTAAAGATGGTACGTGGTTTGACGACGGTAATACAGCTTGGAATTTAGCTGTTGTTAACGGTGGGACTTACAATGCGACGGGTACGCTTAGAAACGTATTTATTGACATTACGGATAGTGCAAAGGTAACTACGGCAGAAAACGCTAACAAGGGCAAGAGCTGGCATGACGATGAGAAAGGTTTTTGTGTCCTCGGTTTGTCCAGTGGCGCAAAATTTGAAGGCGTTTATATTATCGGCGCACCTGAAACGGGTGCTTGGGCGACTACGTTCAACAGTGGTATTATCAACGGGGTCAATCCGTTGACGGGAAAGAAGTCGGAAACTCGTTGGTGGTCGACGGACAAAGCTGCGTTTATGGCAGTATACAACGACAATGCGGAAATTAAAGCAAAAGTTGACGCTTGGCCCGTATTTATGAAAGATAAGCTTGGCTTGGTTGGCGTAGAAACGTTGACGGCAAGACAAGAAATTAACCTTGACGTACAAATCAACAACACCACGAAGGTCATTTCGACGAGTACGGGCACGGCAACCATCAGTCTTGCGGAAGCATCTGCGTTTACGAGCGTTGAAAAGGTAACCTTTGACGGCAAGGACATCGACTTTAAGCTGAGTGGTACGACGTTGACGTTGGACGTAGCCGACTTTGGTTACGTTGGTGGCGAATACACGCTTTATATCACGACGGATAAAGCGATTGTCAGCGCGCCCGTATTGTTGGTTACCAAGGTATTGAAGACGAAGGCAGACTTGCAAGACTTCGGTTATATTTCGAAGGCAGTATACGCAAGCAACGACAAGCTTTGGGGCGGTTACTTCAAGCTTGGCAACGATATTGAATTTAACGACACGTGGAAGGCGTTTATCGCAGGCGGTCCTGGTAACACTACGCCTCCTACGACGGGTGCGGGTCTTAGTTGGGCATTTGCTGACGGTGGCTTTGCAGGTACGTTTGACGGCGACGGACATAAGATTATCGGTATGACGATGAGCGGTTGGGCGAATTCTACGACGCATGCGTTTATCGGTGTATTGAAAGGCGGTACGATTAAAGACGTAGCGTTTACCAACACGACCAACACTGGCAACGGTGCGATTGTCACGCTTGGCGGTAGCGGTACGATTGAAAACGTATACGTGCAGTACACGAAGTTTTATGCAGGCGCGACGGAAGGCCCTGCAACCTTCTTTGCGCTGAGTTCCCCGTCCTCTACGGCAGACCTTACGATTAAGAACTGTTTCGTAGACTTGTCCAAAGCAGCGTTTACGACGAATGCGGCGAATACGGTAGCAGGTGTTATCGGCTCGACGGCTAAAGTTAGCGGCAGTTCGTTTGCAGGCGGTGATTTCACCGGTAAACTTGAAAACGTATACGCAGTGAGCGCTAAGCACGACGCCTTCCACGACCCTATCGAAAAGGTTTCCGAAGAAGAAGCAGGCAACACGACGGTTTATGCAGGCGTAGGTGCATTTATAGACGCGTACGCAACCGATAGCGTAATGGCGTATACGTTTGATACGCTCAACGATATGTTCGGTATCGCGCTCGACAACAGTTTGCCTGCGTTTGGCACGGTGGACGAAGGCGAAATCGACCTTGACGTCAAGGTAGAAAACGGCACGGCAGTCGTCAATACGGCAACTGCAACGTTCTACGTTTCTAAAGTAGCGTCCGATTTGACGGAATTTGTCAGCCTTAGTTATAACGGGGCAGAACCGATTACGTCGGGCGTAACGGTAAACGGTGCAAAAGTAACCGTTCCCGTAGCAGGACAAATTGCGCCTACGTCGTACACGGACAAGGCGGATTATAACTTGACGTTGGTTGCGAAAAACGCAAACGGCAAGGTATACAATATTACTATTCCTACGGCGCTTGTCACGAAGACGATTAAAACGAAAGCAGATTTGAACAGTTTCCTTTCGATTGCCGACGTGGTTGCGGACGACGAAGTCAAAACCACTGGCTCTACGGGTAGAACGTGGGGCGGTTACTTCAAGCTTGGCGCAGACATCGTATTCAACACGACGGCTGATATCAATAAAGGTAGTAAAGACCTTCCCCTTTGGAACTACGACATGGATAGAAGGGCTGGCGATACCGATGCGTCCTACTCGGAAGGTTTCGTAGGTATCTTCGACGGTTGCGGTTATGCAATTGAAGGTCTTGTAATGACGTCTACGGCGTTCATCGACGTTATCGGCGCAAACGGTATCGTTAGAAACGTAGCGTTCAACAACGCAGTTGTTACGCAGGGCGCATCCGTAATTTCCGAACAAGTCAACGGCTTGGTAGAAAACGTATACGTATCCATGTATTCGGTAGGCGGTTACCACAGCACCAAATGGGGTGGTTTTGGTGGCAGCGGCGCTTGGTACACCGACGGCTGGTGTACTGCTAACACGACGGTTGTCAACAACAGTTATATGGCAACGGGTACGCTTAAAAACGTAGTAATTGACATTACTGGTAGTAACAAAGTAAACACGGAAAGCGACCCTGCAAAGAGCGGTAAAACCTGGCACGACGACGCGGACGGCCCTAGTCTTCTCGGTTTGTCTGAAAACGCGAAGTTTGAAGGCGTTTATCTTATCGGCGTACCGGAAGAAGGTACTTGGGCAACGACGGCGGCAGGTATCATCAACGGCGTGAAGGCATCTGAAGTAGCCAAGAAGACGGAAGCGCGCAGTTGGTATGAAAACAACGACGACTTTGTGTCCGCTTACCTTGAAAATGCAACCATCAAAGCAACGGTTGACGCTTGGCCTGTATGGATGAAAGAACTTGTCGGCGCTGTAGAAACGGTTGACGGTGGCGATTTGGATTTGAACGTCCAAGTAGAAAGCTCCACGAAGACGGTTTCGCTCAACGGCGAAGAAGTAGAAATTTCTCTTGGCAGAAAGCTTGGCGGTGAAATCGTTTCCGTTAAGATGGGCGAAGAACAACTTTACTACGCACGTATCGAAGGCGAAAAACTGTATATCCCTGCGGAACAGTTTGGTTTTAATTACGGCGAAAGAACGTTGAACGTCAAGACGACGGAAGATTTGTTGAACGTTAACGTCTTCTTGATTACCAAGGAAATTTACACGAAGGATGATTTGGATAACTTCGGTTTGATTGCAAAGGCAGTTAGAAGTGACAACGATAAAATGTGGGGCGGTTATTTCCGTCTTGCACAAGATATTCCTTACAACGCGACGTGGAAATCGTTCATTGCAGTAGGCACGTCGGTAAAGGGTAACTCCACGGGCGCAGCGCTTAGTTGGGGCTATTCGGCAGGCGGTTTCGAAGGTGTATTCGACGGCAACGGCAAGAAAATTATCGGTATGGCGATGTCCGGTTGGGTAGATAGCAACGTACACGCGTTTATCGGTACGCTGAAAGGCGGTACGATTAAGGATTTGGCGTTTACCAACGCACGTCTTATTGCGGCTGGCGCGTTAGTAACCCTCGGCGGTACGGGTACGGTTGAAAACGTATACGTCAAGTACGAGCAGTTTGTTGCACCGACTAACTATCTTCCTGACACTGCGCAAAATACGGAAGGCTTTGGTACGTTCTTCCATCAAGCGGCAGGAAGCAACCACGTCTGTGCCATCACGTTGAAGAACTGTTTCGTCAACTTGGTCGGCGCTTATCAGGGCACTTCCACAAACGAAAGAGCGGCAGGCGTAATCGGTTCGCTCAACAAATATCAGAACGGATGGCAAGGTGCTACGGATTACACGGGTACGATGACGAACGTCTACGCAGTAGGCAACTCGAAGAACTTCCCTGTAGTCTTCGAAAAAGACCCTGCAAACAGCGTGGTTTCGGCGGCCGAGCTTGGCAACACGGAGCTTTTCGTAGACGAAAAAGAATTCTCGAAGGCATACTATAAAGACGCAACGCTTAAGGCTGCGTACGATATGCTCAACGCGAAGTTTGGCATCGGCTTGAACTTGGCAGACATTTCCGACGTAAGCATTGACGTAGAAGACGCGGTTACGCTCAACTTGGACGTAACCACGGAATATTCTAACTGGGATGAAAGCGCAGCTACGCTCACCTATGGTGAGCCCGTTGCGCAGGCGACTGCGTTTACGCTGGATTTGAACAAAGGCGAGGCGGAAGGCGAAGAATTCGCCCAAGTTTCCGACGTGCAAATCGACAACGGCAAGCAAACGCGCTCTATCGCGCGTAACACGCTCACGGGCGTAACGCTCGCGAACAATATTATTACAATTCCCGTTAAAGGCAACTTCTCGGCAACCGACTACTTTGACGGTTATACGTTGAAGGTTACGGCGACGACGGAAATGGGCAAACCTTATCATTTCACGTTCAAGGACGTTGACCTTGTGTCGATGGTCATTGAATCGAAAGACGATTTGCAAAAATTCGGCCCCGTAGCGCTTGCTATCGGTGCGAAGACGGGTACGCCGTTTGACTACACGCAGTCAAACGACAAAGAAGGTACGGCAGACGGGTATTTCGTGCTCGGCGCGGATATCGACTTTGGCAGTACGTTCGACACGCGTAAGAGCGATTACTTGAAACCGTTCATGATGCGCCGTGTTGAAATGAACAACGACAGAAACAATGGTTTCGTTGGTATTTTCGACGGTAGAAATTACGTTATTTCCAACCTTGCCGAATACTCGAAGGCAGGCGAAGGCGGTTTCATTACTGCTCTTGGCGAAAAGGGTGTTTTGAGAAATATATCCTTCACCGATGCTTACCTTGGCGGTAACGGAGCTTGCTTTGTGTCTTGGCGTGGTAAGGGTCTTTACGAAAACATTTACGTACAGTACGCAAAGGACGGCTGGGGTTTAACGGATTCGAACACCGCGGGCAACGTTTCCACCTTCTTCGGCTACGTTGCTGAAAATTCCGCGTCGGGTATGGACGAAGTAAAACTCGTCAACTGTTTTGTGGATTTCAGCAAGATCGATATGACGAAACTGTACACGCCTTGGGGCAATTCCGCGAACGAAAGCAGTGAAAGAGTAGGCGTGCCTATCGACCCTGTTGCTGGTGTAACCGGTATGGTTGCAAAGGTGAAGAATACGGGAAGTATCAACGGCGTTTACTCTATCGGTTTGAAGGACGGTATCGTACGCTCGGATAGAGCAAACCAATATATCTATAACTACGCATCCAACGCTATCGTTGACGCAAGAAACTCGGTGAAAACACCATACTGGTATCGTACGAAGGATGCAAACGGTAACTATGCTTGGGCGCAAAACGTCAATGGCGGTTTAACCATCGGTAACAGCCCTGACGGCAGTGTAAAAGGTAGCATCGGCGCGTTTGACAACAACGGGCTTTGGGGCAACTGGGCAACGGCGCAGGATATGGCGAACGCATACAACGAAGCAGGCTCTTCGATAAGGACGATGCTTTCGACGTGGGATGCGGACGTTTGGAAGGTTGTTGGCGGTGTGCCTTCGCCTAAGTACGCGTCTACTGCAGGTATGGTCATGCTCGACCTTGACCTTGTCCCCGTTTACGACGACGCGACGAAGGTGCTTATCGGCGTTGTGCCTGGCAACGGTTGGACAGAATTGAAAATTTCGGATATCGACACGAAATTTGGTACGCTTGTTTCCGCATACTACGGCAACACGAATTTGAACGGTGTATTCAACGAAAACACCAACGTGCTTAGGGTAGAAACGTCGGCATTTGGCACGAAGTACGGCCAAGATTCGATTACGCTCACCTTCTGTGACGAATTCGGCAAAAACCACACCTTCTCTATCGGCGTAATGCTTGTTTCGAAGATGATTTCGAACGCTGACGAACTCAACCAAATGGGCGCAATTGCGAAGGCGTTGGGAACGTCGGAAATCATTTGGGACGGTTATTTCGTCTTTGACGACGATATTGAATATAACGGCAAGTTTACGCCGTTTATCGACGTGTCTTCGGGTGTGAACGTGGACGCGAATACGCAGTCTAACTGGAAAGCGGTAACCGCGCTCGACGGTAAAGAATACTGGACGTACAACGGTAAGTACGTTTATAGTTATATCAATTGGAAGTCTGCAAAAATTGAAACGAGCGCCGACCTTTCGACGATTTCAACTTTCAAACAATCCAACGCTTCCACGGGTTCGATCCTTGGTTGGTCTTACAACGGAAACCAAGGTTTCACCGGTGTTATCGACGGTCAGGGCCATACGATTAGCGGTTTGAAGATGCTTAATCAATGGACGGCAAACAACAGTTTTGTACCCTCCAACAACGGTACGATTAAAAACCTTGCGTTTATCAACGCTGAAAAGAACTACAACGGCGGTTACGTTTCCACAGGCGGTGCGGGTACGATTGAAAACGTATACGTAAAATACAGCGCATTCGCAAGCGCGCAAAGCACGGACGGCTCTGGTACGTTCTTCGCGCAACCCAACGGCAATGACAAGACGCTTAGCATGAACCTTGTCAACTGTTTCGTAGACGCAAGCGCAGTTGCGACGGCGGCGACGAACGCAGGTATGGTAGGTAGCGCAGGCGCGAACGTAAGTGCGTTTAACGGCTCGTTCGACGGCGTATACGCGGTTAGCGGTGCAAACAACGTAGCGCTCCGTGACGCTTCGACGGGTACGGTTATAACTCCCGTTTGGAACACGGCAACTACCGCAGGCAAGGCAGGCAGTTTTGCAAGCCAGGCGGATTTCGTAACGGCTTACAACAACTTCGGCACGCTTTATCAAACCGTGAAGGCGTACCCCGACTGGATGAAGAAACTCGTCTTTGCAGGCGCAACGAACGTTCAAGACCCTCTTGCGGGCTATTTCGTAAAGGAAGGCGTGACGGAATATTCCATCGTTATCGGTACGTTGGGCGCAAACGAAACGCAGGCAATCGAATACGTCAACAAACTCGTGAAAGAACAAACGGGTGCAAAATTGACGTATGCGCGTGCAAGCGAGTGGACGAAAGATATGCACTACGTCGTTGTCAACGACTGGAACTTGTTCCACCAAGCGTTTAGCACGGAAAACCCCTTAAACGGCGCAAACTACGGCGTATTCACGAAAGGCAATTCCATCTTCGTGATGGCGGAAGACAACGCTGACCTTGGTTTGGCGGTTGTGAAATTCTTGTCCGAAGTGCTTGGCTATCGTCAATATTCGGGCGACGCTAGGGGCGCGCAGGCTTTGTCTAAAACGGAATCAACGTATACGCTTAATCAGCTTGCGGACGGCACGGTGATTGCGGACGTTGAAGGCTATGGCGAGTGCTTGAACGTAGACGGCAATTCGATTAAGCTCCCTGGAGAAATCAACTTCTGCAACGACGTTATGTTTGCTTATCGTTTGGCAGGTCCTTTCACGACGATGAACAACGAAGGCGCTTACTCGATGGGTACGAACAAGTACACGCAACACGCAGGTAACTGGCATAATATGACCAGCAACGGCGACCTTGTCCCTGCATCGCAGGCTTACGTGGTGGATGGTGTAACCTACGGCGCGTATGAGAGAAATACGAATACGCATAAGTGGTATGCGAGCATGGACGATTACGTCACTTACGATGACAATGACAACGTCACGGCAAGATATTGGCCCGCGGGTGCGGAAATCCAAGTCTGCTTCACGGCGCACGGCGATGCAACGGCGTATGCACACCTTGTTAAAGTCTACGGCGACGCGATTATTAGGCTTGCCAACAACAATCCTAAGAAGGACGTAATGCTCCTGACGACGGAAGATAACTCCAACGCATGTACCTGTTCGTCGTGTACGGCGTTTGGCTCGGCGGCGGCGACGTATCTCAATTTCGTCAACGACGTTGAACAGTACGTCAACAACGGCACGGTAACGCTTGCAGGCGGTACGACGATTACGACGGACGGCACGTATAGCATCAACGGCACAAAAACGACGTTTGCTACGCTGGATAGAAGTACGCCCGTACGTATCGGCTACTTCGCATACCAAGCATACCAGACCACGCCTTACGTCAACGACGCATCTAAGGTTGCCGATTATGCAAGAGTGGAACCAAAGACGATGGATGCAAATCACTTGTCGAAGGCAGATCAACTTAACGTCTTGTATCCCAACACCAACACTTTGCTTGTACTCGCTCCCGGTGGCGCAATCAGCGATACGCCGATGAACGAAGGCAGAAACCTTACGGAAAGTTGGAGTGAAAAACATCCTGCAAACTGGTACGATATGCAGGTTTGGTTGGAGATTACCAGTAAGCAGGGCGCAAACATCTATCTTTGGTCTTACGAATTGATGCAGGGCGACTGGTTCTTGTCGCGTAACAGCTTTGAATCGACGGTTGCAAACTACCGCTTGTTCGCAGAGAACGGCAATATGGAAGTTATGTCGACGGAAAACCTTTGGTCGAAGTCGAACGTAACGGCGTTTGGCGCATTGAAGGCGTATATCAACTCTCAGGCGCTCATGGAAGTCAATAAGTACGTGGATATCGACGAAAAGACTGGGCTTGTCGATAAGACGTCGCTTAACAAGTACTGTCAAAAACTCATTGACGAATTCTTCGGTCTTAAGAGAGATGTTTTCGGAAATCTCACGAATACGGGCACGGGCAAAGGCTACTACGGCGCAGGCGGTGTGGAAATGTATAAGCTGTACCTTGAATACCGCGCGGCGCAATACTTGTTCACGGAAATGGACGACCAAATCGCAACCTATAAGGGTGAAAAAGGCACGGAAACGTATAAGAACGCTGACTTTGGTACGACGAAGGCGCAGTCTTGGACGATTGACTGGAACGCGCTTAACTTGACTGTAGACAACGTTAAGGCAACCACCTTCTATGGCCAGGATAAGTCGGGCAACTTTACAGGCGAAGATTTCTATTGGATTGCTGACTATGCAAGACTTAAGATTGGCGTAAAGGCGAGCGTTACGAAGGCAATTCCTCAACACGAAAAATCTAGCGTGGGAAGTCAGGAGCTAGGGCTAGTTACTACATACTATTATCAGGCTACTGGTACGTGGACGTCTGAAAACGACAACGTTTCGAATATCAACAGATGGCTTGGTTACGTTGCGACGGCACATAGTAAGGTAAGCGAAGAAACCTATCAAAAGCATATTCTCGTCGAATCGTTGATGCCCAGATGGATTGCAACCGGCGGTTTGCTTTGGGCTGGTGAGGCGCTCGGCGTAGAAAACGGTGCGTTTAGTACGCCTGGCACGGCAAAGGTTGGGGACTGGAACACCAACGCTGCAACTAGTAAAGATAAGCTTCAGCAAAACTATGGCGGAACGAACCCTGACTTCTTGGAAAACGACGTTACGCCCGACGGTTTGTACGGTTACGTTGTCAACGGCACGAAGTGGGTTACTGGAATCTGGAACGTGACGGAGAAATCGGTGACGTGGACGTTTGGTCTTGGTGACGATTTGATAAAGAAGACGGATTACGCTAAGGACTATGAGTCGACGATTCCCGTTGGCGACGGTACGATGAACGGTTACGCGGAGAAGACGTACGAAGACGATGCTACGCATTTGGAAGCCTTCCGTCGCGACTTCTTGATGGATGCGAAGATGCTTGGTTACGAGCATTATGCAAGCGGTAAGGGTGCTAACTTGATGTTCGTTGAATATTCGAATAGATATAAGGGTAATTACTCTTCGAATTCTAACGCAAAACAAAAGCAAATGGTTTGGATTTCGGATACGTCTAATCGTGTATTCGGTGTAATTAACCCCAGCAACTTCTATTAAGAAAAAGCGTTTGTTTTAGGGCAAAAAAACCGCCCTAAAACAAACGAAAGACAAAAACTTGATAAAACGGTTTCAACGGCAAAACAACGCGTTTTGCCGTTGTTTTTTGCCCGATTTTGGTGCTTTCTTTGCCCACCCTGTCACCTTGGAGCGTCTCCCACCCTGTCACCCTGGAGCGAAGCGATAGGGCCCCATAAAATTAAAAAAATCTTATAAAGTGTTGCAATTTTACAAATAAAAGATTATAATAAAAAGGGTGGTATTATGTATTACGTTTATATAATTACAAATAAAAACAATACCGTTTTATATACGGGTGTTACGAATAATTTGGAAAGAAGAATGTACGAACATAAAAATAAAATCGTTAAAGGTTTTACGCAAAAATACAACCTGTATAAGTTGGTATATTATGAAACTACAACGGATGTCAATATTGCTATAGCTAGGGAAAAGTCCATTAAGAATTTATTGCGTGTTAAAAAAGAAAGCTTAATAAACAGCATGAATCCAGGTTGGAAAGATTTAATGGAGTAAAGAGAATTTGTATTGACTTGGGATTCTATCGTTCCACTGCGCTCCACTCCAGAATGACAAAAACGGATTCCCACCCTGTCACCCTGGAGCGTCTCCCACCCTGTCACCCTGGAGCGAAGCGATAGGGCCCCACGGAATAAAAGGCGAGATTCTATCACTACGCTATCGCGCCGTTCCAGAATGACAAAAAGGGCTTTCTATGGGAAAGGGAATTTATATTAGACAAACAAAAAAGCCCCTGCGTGCCGAGTTTGGGCACGCAGGGGCGCATACAATCGTTTATGAAATTAGTTCTTCAATTCGCCTGCTTTTTCCTGAATCGACTGCGAGAACAAAACGCTTGCAGGGATAACGGGAAGGACGACGGGGGGCATAAGGTTTGCGCTTGCGGTTACGTTGGTAACGGCGGTGCGAAGGTAGGGGAAGACGACTTCCATCATGCTGATGGCAAGAAGTTGTTTGTCTTCGTCCGTTTCAATGCCTTCCGCCTCAAACGCGCCAAGCATTTTTACCGAAAGGTTAAACGGCGTAATTTCTTCTTCCGAAGATTCCCATTTCAAACCGATGGTTGCCGTCCAAATTTTTGCGTTGTCTTTCAAATTTTTAATTTCGCAAGTGTATTTGGGGTTGAATTTCACTTTCGCGTCTTTCAAATTGACGTGGTTGACGGAAAAGGAAAGTTCTTCTGCGTGGATACCTCTTAATGCGTAGTTCATAAAACACCTCTTATCTTTATTTTTTCTTAGTATAACACGCAAAACGCCTAATTGTCAATCGTAAACGCGCTATACTTTTATATAAACGAAAAAGTGGAAAGGTAAACGAATTTACGTAAAAAAATCACGCAAAAAATCAGGAAAAATATTTTTTGAAAATTTTTTATTTTTTTTTGAAAAACGTGTAAAAAATGCTTGCGTTTATCGTTTAGATATGGTATAGTATAAAAGCTTTCGACGGAAGTTTAGCTCAGCTGGGAGAGCATCTGCCTTACAAGCAGAGGGTCATAGGTCCGAACCCTATAACTTCCACCAACAAAAACAGTGCGGATGATGTATGCGGGAATAGCTCAGTGGTAGAGCGTCACCTTGCCAAGGTGAATGTCGCGGGTTCGAATCTCGTTTCCCGCTCCAAAATATCTGCACTGTTTTTTATTTTTCGGCGCTATAGCCAAGTGGTAAGGCCAAGGTCTGCAAAACCTTTATCCCCCGGTTCAAATCCGGGTGGCGCCTCCAGAAATTAAAGCGACCCGAAAGGTCGCTTTAATTTTTCAAAAAAGCAAAAACCGCTCGTGTGGTGGAATAGGCAGACGCAAGGGACTTAAAATCCCTCGGTAGAAATACCGTGCCGGTTCAAGTCCGGCCACGAGCACCAACAAAAAGGATACCCAACATGGGTATCCCTTTTTGTTAGATTCAAACGCATTTGGACGGACTTGAGGGGGGGAGAAAATTGCGGGAGGAATTTGTTTGCCTGTGGCGATAAAGACGAAATAACGCCTGTGGGCAAACCAAACGATTGATAATCGTTTGTCGGGGCGTCTCCGCTAAAGGAACAAGTCCGGCCACGAGCACCAACAAAAAAGGATGCCCAACACGGGTATCCTTTTTGTTTGATACAAACGCATTTATTTCATAATTTTTAATGATTTCATATGGCTTGCAATATTGTATTCAATATGCTAAAACTAAGCATAAAATAAAAGAACCGCGCTCTCTTTGAGAGCGCGGTTTTCTATATAAATAAACCTTGTTATACGCCGAAAGAACCGCTCGTGTCCGAAACCTTGCTGTCGTCTGCAACCTTCAATCTAGACGTTGCACGGCGTTTGTTGAGTTCCGTTAAGTATTCTTCTTCGTTGACGGGCAACGTGATTTCCTTGCCGTTGCACCAGCCCGAAAGCTCGATAGCGTTCATAAGCTCGACGCCAGCGATACCTTCAACGCCTTCAACAAACTGTTCTTCAATGCCCAAAATCGCGTTGCTGAAGTTGTTGATGATGCCTGCGTGCTGTTCGTTTTTGCCGTCCAGTTCGACTTCGATGGTTTCGAACTTGGGTCTTTCGAAAGGCGACGTAGTCGTTTTCGAGTGTTCAAGCGAATCGACGTTGTTCTTGTAGAAAATAAGCTTGTTGTCTTCGCAAATGAGTCTGCCTTTCGTACCCGAAATTTCGAAACGGTTTACGCCAGGCGCTTCGCCCGTCGTCGTGATGAATACGCCCGTTGCGCCGTTTTTGTAGGTGAAGAACGCCGTTACTTCGTCTTCTACTTCGATGTCGTGCCATTTGCCGTATTGACAGAAACCGCGTACGGTGGTGGGCATTTCGCCTACGACCCATTGTACAAGGTCGATTTGGTGGGGGCATTGATTGATAAGTACGCCACCGCCTTCGCCTTGCCAGGTTGCGCGCCAGCTACCGCTGTCGTAATAATACTGCGTTCTAAACCAGTCGGTAATCGTCCAGTTTACGCGTTGCAATTCGCCGATGTCGCCGTTTGCAATCATTTCGCGCATTTTTCTGTACACACAGTTCGTTCTTTGGTTGAATACCATACCAAAGCGTGCCTTGCTCGTTTTTGCCACTTCGTTCATTTCGCGCACCTGCTTGGTGTACACGCCTGCAGGCTTATCGCAAAGGGCGTGGATATTTCTCTTCAAGCACTCGATAACGATGGTGGGGTGGTCGTAGTGCGGAGTTTCAACAAGCACCGCGTCTACAAGACCGCTGTCAAGCATTTCCTTATAATCGCTGAAATAGGTTGCGTCAGCAGGCGTGCCTTCTTTTTCCTTCATCGCCTGGATTTTTGCGGGGTTGACGTCGCAAAAGGCGGTGATAACGCCGTTTTCGATTTTGCCTTCCACGAACAATTTCGTGTAGTTCGAGCCTTGGTTACCGAGACCTACAATACCGTATCTTACTTTTTCCATGTCTTTATCGTCCTTTTATTATAATTCGTTTTTGATGTATTTGATACTGCGTTCAACAAGTTCCAAAGCGTTGGGGAACTTGCAAGCGTCGTCCTGTTCAACAAGCACGTGTTCCGTGCCGATTTCCTTGACCGTTTCCGCAATCTTCTTAAAGTTCAACGTGCCGTCGCCGACGGGTGCGAAATGGCTTTCACATACGCCCGTTTCTTCGTTGCACAGCAGTTGATAGTCCTTAAAATGCACGCAACCTACTCTGCCTTGCATCTTTTTCAGCATGTCGCAAACGTCTACACCGCCACGCTGAAGCCAATGCGTGTCCGCGGTGAAATTGATATAGGGCGCGTTATCAAGCATATAATCCATGATGGTAACGTTTTCGCCTTTCACCTTCATAAACTCGTAATGGTGGTGATGATAGAAGAACTTAAAGCCGTTCTTTTGCATCTTTTCGCCTGCGACGTTCAAATTCTCGACCGTTTTCTTGAATTTGTCTGCGTCGACAATGTCTGCAAGGGGCATCATACCAAGCCCGATGTTCTTGCACCCGAACAGCGCGTGTTCTTCCATCAACTGCTCCGTTTCTTCAAGGATGCGTTGCATGGGTACGTGCGTGAGTACGACGGGCATATCCGTCGCTTCGCTTACGCGCTTGATGATTTGCGCGTCGAAGGGTGCGCCGGAATATTGCAACGAGCTATATCCCATTTCCTTCAGTTTTTTCGCCGTGTCTAAAAATGCGTCTTCCGTTTGGATAAGGTCTCTTATCGAAAATAAGTTCAAACCAGCGTTCATTTTTCAAAACCTCCGTCAATTTCTTTATATCCTGCTTGCGCCAGCAATTTTTTCATCGCGGTTACCGCCGCGTCAAATGCTTCCGCGTTGCTATTGAATACGAATTTTAATTTCATTTCCGTGTCGTCGATGCTCTTGTACGAATCAAACGCAATCAAGTGCGGTTCTAACGTGAACACCTTGTCGCCTTTCACTCGCTCGATAATCGTCTGAATTTGACCGTCGCCGTGGCCTGCAGGGACAAGCTCGCCCGTGTCGGCGATGACGTCTTTGACGTGGAAGTAGTCCGTTCTTGCGTGGAACATATCCATCGTTTTTTCCGCCGGCTCGCCACATTGTAAATAGTTGGCAGGGTCGTAAATAAACTTCAAACCCTTCACGTTTTCCATAATCGAAAGCACGCGCTCTGCCGAATCACCGAAGACGTCTTTTTCGTTTTCGTGGTGCATGTTTACGCCGTATTCCGCGCCGATTTCTACCATCTTACGCAAGTATTCGTACACCTTTTCCGGTTTTTCGTACGCCTTGAAAAAGCTGAACATACGAATTTTGTCCGTCTTAAACACGTTGGCAAGCTGGCAAACGTGGCGCACCTTTTTTTCATATTCGCCGAAATCGACGTCGATGTCTACTTTGCCCAAAGGCGAGCCGATGGACCATACCGCAACGCCGTTTTTTTCAAACTCGGCTTGGTACGCCTTCGCTTCTTCTAAAGTGAAATCTGCGACGTTTTTGCCGTCGATAGAACGCAGTTCTATATAAGGGATACCGTTTCTTTTTACGGCGTCGATTTGTTCTACGATACTGTTTCCCGCTTCGTCGGAAAACGCAGACAATTTAATCATTTGACTTATCATAACGTTGACAAAATTTTTGGAAAACCAAAGCGCAACGCTATGCCTTGTTTCAGCGAACGCATCGCCATTTTTGATTATAGCATTTTCTTTGCCGTATTGCAATAGAATATCTTAATAATTTGACGGCAAATTTAGCATTATCTTATTCAAGTCGAAGATTTTGCATACAAGTTCCTTTCAAAGAAAGGGCGCGTGCAAAACTGCACGCGCCGTAGCGGTAAAATCGTCGTTTATTCGTTTGCCGTGTTTTTGGGGATACAACGACTGGTTTTGCGGTTTGTCCGTTTTTTCGACGGGGTCAATACGCGGGCAATCAACGCAACCAAACAGGAAGCAAACGTGAAAAATACGAGATAGGAAAATAGATAAACGCCGTGGGGAAGGTTGGAAAACATTTTTTCCAAGATAGGGACGGGTGGCATTGCGTCGGGGGCGATGAAAAACATATTAAAATTCTCGCCGTCGCCGTAAGCCAAGTTCATTGCCATTGCTATAGAGCAAAGCAGGAAAAAGACGGGAAAGGCGCTAAGCACCGTTTCTATCGTAGGCGCAACGCGTTTGGACGCGAGCAAGTATACCGCGTAGACGAGCATCGAGCCGTGGTGGAACATCGTTTGGATATTGACGCCGATAGATACACTAAACACCGTTTCGGGATACAACATAACCACAAGCCCTGCAACGAAACCGTACGTCGCCAAATACGAACACAGCGCGTTTCGCAAACGGTTTTCTTTCAAGCAAGCGATTACGGGCAAGACGTACATCGGCGTCGAGCAAAACTGGAAGGGGAAATATTTCCAAAGATACTTCCACTCGTCCGTGCTTGCGTTGTACGAATAAATGAGTTGTTTATACGCTTCAAAAAGCAATAAGGCGACACCCAAAAGCAGGGTGAAAGCGCGAAAAACGCCGTCGTGTCGACGCGAACACAGTCTGCCGAATAGGAAAACGACAAGTATGCTTACGGCAACCACACCCAGCCAAAACAGATGGTACGACCCGTACATGGGTGGCACGTCTTGCTCTTTGGACAAGGCAACTACCCATTGTTCAAAGGGCGTTTGCGCCAACAAAAAAGGGAAAAAGTGCATAATTTTTACACCCCTTAATATTCCGCGCTTTCGATGACGCCACCACCCAGGCAGTTGATACCGTCGTACAAGACGGCGTACTGACCTTCGGTAACGGCACGCTGTTTTTCTTCAAACTGGATATGCAAATTTCCGTTTTCACGGACGGAAACAAACACGTTTTGGTCGGGTTGGCGATAGCGGAATTTCGCCGTGCAGGCAAATTCCTTTTGTGCAGGCTTTTTGGGTATCCAGTTAAAAGAAGAAACTTCGCAGGATTTAGAGTACAAAGGCGCTTCGTCGCCGTGCGAAACGTACAGGACGTTATTTTGCAAATCCTTTTTTACGACGAACCATCTTCCGCCTTCTTCTTCGCCTTTCATACCGCCAAGTTCTAATCCACGGCGTTGACCAAGCGTGTAATACATCAAGCCGATATGTTCGCCCACTTGTTTGCCGGAAAGGTCCAAAATTTTGCCTTTTGTGGCAGGCAGGTACGAGCTGAGAAATTTTCTAAAGTTACGTTCGCCGATGAAACAAATGCCCGTCGAATCCTTTTTCTTCGCGGTGGCAAGTCCGTACTCTTCCGCGATTTTTCTAATTTCGGGTTTTTCCATGTCCTGCAAGGGGAACAAAACGTCTTTCAACTGATTTTGCGAAAGTTGGTTCAAAAAGTACGTTTGGTCCTTGTTACTATCCTTGGCTTTTTGCAAATAATGTACGCCGTCGTCGTGTAAAATTTTGCAATAATGCCCCGTCGCGATATAGTCCGCGCCTAACTTTTTCGCCTCTTCCAAGAAAGGGCCAAACTTGATTTCTCGGTTGCACAAAACGTCGGGATTCGGCGTACGCCCTGCTTTGTATTCGGCAAGGAAATACGAGAACACCTTGTCCATGTACTCTTTGGCGAAATTGACGGTGTAATAGGGGATATCAATCAGCGAGCAAACCCTTCTCACGTCCGCGAAATCGTCTTCCGCGGTACAGCATCCGTTTTCGTCGTTTTCTTCCCAGTTGAGCATAAAAAGACCTATTACGTTGTAGCCTTGTTGTTTCAAAAGCAATGCCGCGACGGAACTGTCCACGCCACCGCTCATGCCTACGACGACGGTTTTTGCCATATCGAAAATCTCCTTTTTTCGTGTTTGAAAGTATTATAGCACAGCTATAAAAAAAATGAAAGCGAAAAGCGCGCTCAAAAAAAGAAAACGACAATATTTTCAAGGAAAATACAAGGAAAAGGCAAAAGCGCGCGCCGAAACGCTTGCCAAAGCCGAAAAAACTTTGTACAATAGGTTGTGTAAAACGTATCCGTAGTCTAATTGGATAAAATATTGGCCTCCGACGCCGACGTTCTGGGTTCGAGCCCCAGCGGGTACACCAAAACACCCCTTCTACGGGGTGTTTTTTGTATCCGCTGGATTGGCGAGAAACCACGGGTTCGCGCGAGGGCACAGCCCGACGCTTTCCGAGGGACCCTGTCAAGGGTATCGGAATTCCCCAGCGGGTACACCAAAAAAAGAGAAGCACGTTGTCGAGCTTCTCTTTTTTTAGGATAAAACGGAATTCCGCTGGGGCTCGAGGGTGGGAGCCGTTTTGTGAGAACAAAACGCTTTGCCGTGTGGAACAAGGGAAAGGAAACGCTTGTTGGCAAAGTCCGCCATTGATAATGGCGGAGTGTCAGGGGCTTCTTTTCACGGGCGATTTTGGCTATCAATAAAAGCAAAAGACGTACCCGTGTACGCGTTGAACGATAAAAACCGACGAGAAACCGTCGGTTTTTTTGTTATTCTTGTTCGAGAGTTTGCTTTCTTCGTTCGGAAGGGCCTATGCCCAAATATTTTTTATATTGACGATAAAAGGTGGTGTAGTTGATATACGAGCACGCTTCTGCCGCCTGTACAGGGGAAATACCCATATCAATGAGTGACTGCGCATACACGATTTTTTTGCGGTTTATGTAATGCGCCGGGCTTACGCCGAGATGTTTTTTGAAGGCGTGGGCAATCCACGACTCGCTTAAGTTAAACAACTGGGAAAGGTGTGCGATATTCAAGGGCAACGTCGGATGTTCGTCAATATAAAGAAGAATCTTTTCCAAATTCGAATCGACGTCTTCCTTTTCTTTTGGAGCGGGTTTTTGTAAGTATTTGACGTTGGTCAAGACGTTGTTAAGACAACATTCCGCCAAATACAAATACTCGCTTTTTTCGAAAGCACTTGCACAATCGCGCGCGTAGTCAAAGATTTTTCGAATCGGCTCGTTCGGTTCGATACGATAGAAGGTTGCCATATTGCGGACGATAGGGAGTAAGTCCTTGCGGAGCGCGCTTTCGTGGAAATGGATAACGAAACGTTCGTACGGGCGCGAAGAAAGGATACGAACATGGTGGTAGACTGCAGGTTTGACCAACATCATATCGTGTTTTTGCAAATGATAAATTGCGCCGTTGATAATAAAGTCTGCGTCGCCGTCGTAGAAGTAGAGCAATTCGTAGTAGTTGTGGATATGTGACGAATACGTTATCGATGAGCGCGGTTGTTTAATCCGCCCGTAACTCATAAACAGTTCGTCGTAGTTTTGTCGTAAATGTCGTTTCATACGGATAGTATAACACATATTTGCAGAAAATGCAATGTTTTTGAGCAGGAATTGTCATTGAAAAGTAAAAAAATATCTTGTATAATAAATTTGTACCCACACAGGCGCGTATACGTATACGCCGAAAGGGTGGGGGAAAGGCTATTTTTGGAGATAAGACGAAGAACGTCCTTATTGATAAAGACCAAACGGAGGTATAATTATGAAGAAACTGAAAACGTTTTTGATACTTGCTTGCTCGCTTGTATTATCAACATTTTGTTTTGTAGGATGTTTCAGCGATGGTTCGTCGTCTAGCGACGGCTCTAGCGTAGAAGCTCCTGCATCCAGCGAAGCGCCCGCGTCCAGCGAAGTGCCTACGTCTAGCGACGCTACGTCCAGCGACGATGCGTCCAGCGACGATGCGTCCAGCGATGACTCGTCTGCGCACGTACATACGGGGGAATACGTTTACGTTTCCAACGGCGATGGTACGCATACGACGAAATACGCTTGCTGTAACGTAGTTAAGAACGAATACGACGTCTGCGAAGGCGGTGAAGCGGATTGTGAAAACGCGGCGGTTTGCGACAAGTGTCAAACGGCGTACGGCGAAGCGGAAGGGCACGAAGGTGGCGAAGCGACGTGTAAAACGAAGGCGGTTTGTACCGTTTGCGAACAGACCTACGGCGAATTCGACGCGACCAACCACGAATCCACGGCGTTCAACTACGTTTCGGGTGG
The DNA here is from genome assembly GCA_045660225.1 of Candidatus Scatosoma sp. Classification (GTDB taxonomy): domain Bacteria; phylum Bacillota; class Clostridia; order Christensenellales; family Borkfalkiaceae; genus Scatosoma. Next base: position 8,989 of record JAZRDK010000077.1, on the reverse strand, counting down.
CGACGGCACGCACACGAAAGAAAACGCTTGTTGCGGTGCGGACGTAGAAACGGAAGATTGCGCAGGTGGTACGGCAACCTGTACGGCGGCTGCGGTTTGTACCGTTTGCGAAACGGCATACGGCGATAAACTCGCGCACTATCCCGGTGAAAACGAAGTAACCGACGCAGGTGAAACGCACTCCTTCCTTTGCGCAGGTTGTAACGAAACGCAAAGCGGTGCGCACGACTACGTAACGCCCGACTACGACGAAACGCAACACTGGAACGTTTGCGTTTGCGGTAAAGAAGGCGAAAAGACGGCGCACGAATATGCTTACGTGCAGGAAGAAAACCAGCACAAGCAGGTTTGCGACTGCGGTTATGAAACGGCGCTTGAAGATTGTACGGGCGACGCGACTTGTATGGAAGCGAAACCTTGTACCGTTTGCGGTAACGATTATACGGACGCTGATAACCACGCGTTGACGGCGGACGAAGCAGAATGGACGGCAGGCGAAGGCGAATACGCAGGCTTTGACGTAAAAGCTTGTGCTTGCGGTCACGTTTTCGAAACGTTTGACGTAACCAACGATACGGTTACGGAAATCGACCTTGGTATTGAACAGGTTGGCGCAGAAACGACGGCTGTATGGTTTATCCAGGAAGCCCTTGATGAAAAATACTTTGACGGTACGGTTGGCGTTGAAGAACTTAAGGATATTCTTTACAACGGCGAATCCGTTTTAGAATCGTTTAGCGATTCGGATTTCTGCCTTCCTGCAACCATCTTCGGCAACGCATACGGCAGACAATACGTGTCCCTTATCGTTTCCGGTGCGGATGAAGCGGAACACGAAATTAAAGTGTACGTTGATTTGATTACCAACGTGATTACGACGGCTGACGAATTGAAGGGATTCCTTCCGGTTGCCGATGCAATCGAAGAAGACCTTCCTGCGGACGGCGCTTACAACGGCAAGGCTTGGGGCGGTTACTTCAAGCTTGGCGCAGACATCACGCTGAACACCACGAACAAATTCGACAACGGCGGTCTCTACGTTTGGAACTACGATATGGATAGAAAGGCTGGCGATGACGACGCGTCCTACTCGGAAGGTTTCGTAGGTATCTTCGACGGTTGTGGTTATGCAATCAACGGTCTTGCGACGAAAGCGACGGCGTTTATCGACGTTATCGGTGCAAACGGCGTGCTTAGAAACGTAGCGTCCAACAACGCAGTTGTAACCAGCGGTGCATCCGTAATTTCCGAACAAGTCAACGGCTTGGTAGAAAACGTTTACGTACATATGTACTCGATCGGCGGTTGGTTTAACGACAGCGGTGTTGGTCTTGGTCAGTACGGTTCTTGGTATGATTCTGGTTGGTCGACTTCAAATACGACGATTGTCAACAACAGCTGGACGGCAACGGGTACGCTTAGAAACGTTATTATCAACGTTGCGGATAGTGCAAGGGAAACAACGCAAGAAAATGCCTACAAGGGCAAGACTTGGCACGACAATACGGGCGGCCCCCGTCTTCTCGGTTTGTCCGTAGGCGCGAAGTTTGAAGGCGTTTATCTTATCGGCGTACCTGAAGAAGGTACTTGGGCAACGACGGCGGCAGGTATCATCAACAACGTGAAGGCGTCCGAAGCAGAAAAGAAGACGGAATATCGTGGCTGGTACGTAGATATGGCGACGTTCAAGGCAAACCTTGAAAACAACGCAACGGCGCAGGCTGCGGTCAACGCACTTCCCGTTTCGATTCAGTATTCGGCAAATCTTATCAACGCAACGAAGATTGCAGGCGTACAAACGCTTAACCTTGACGCACAAGTAGACGATACGACGAAGGCGGTAAGCCTTGGTACGGGCAACGTAACGCTTGACGTATCGAAGGTAGAAGGCAAAATTGAAAAAGTTTTGATGAACGGCAGTGCCGTAAACTATACGTTAGAAGGCACCAACGTCGTTATGGCTAAATCGCAATTTGGTTGGTCTTATGGCGAAAAGACGATTGCCGTATTCACGGACAAGGGCGTTTATGAAATTAGCGTAATCCTTGCGACGAAAGTCATCATGAACAAGACGGATTTGAATAACTTCGGTTACATCGCAAAAGCGGTTAGAAGCGACAACGATAAGATGTGGGGCGGTTACTTCATGCTCGGCGACAATATCGAATACAACGACACCTGGAAATCGTTCATTGCTGTGGGTGCTAGCGTCGCGGGCAACTCCACGGGTGCAGCGTTTGGATGGGACTATGCGGCAGGCGGTTTCGAAGGTGTATTCGACGGCAACGGCAAGAAGATTATTGGTATGACGATGTCCGGTTGGGCAAACAGCAACGTACACGCGTTTATCGGTGTTTTGAAAGGTGGTACGATTAAGAACTTGGCGTTTATCAACGCACGTCTTGCTTCGGCGGGCGCGTTAGTAACGCTCGGTGGTACGGGTACGGTTGAAAACGTATACGTTAAGTACGAACAATTTATAGCACCGATGAGCAATCTTCCTGATACTACGCAGAGCACGGAAGGCATTGGTACGTTCTTCCATCAAGCGGCAGGAAACAAGCACGTCTGTGCCATCACGTTGAAGAACTGCTTCATTGACTTGACGACTGCTTATTTGGGTAGTACCGCAGGCGATAGAGTGGTAGGCGTAATCGGTTCGCTCAACAAATACCAGGCTAACCAAGGTTGGCAAGGTGCTGCGGATTACACGGGTACGATGACGAACGTCTACGCAGTAGGCAACTCGAAGAACTTCCCCGTAGTCTTTGAAACAGACCCTGCAAACAGCGTAGTTTCCGCAGCCGAACTTGGCAACACGAAGCTTTTCGAAAACAAAGAGGCATTTGAAGCGGCTTACGCAACGGATACGACGCTTAAGGCAACGTACGACTCACTCGTTGCGTTGTTTGGTCTTAACGCGTAAGGCGAAATAATTAAAAACATCACGTCGCGGTTTCTCCTTTCATCCGCGACGAAAGTGAAACCTCCATTGAACACCACCGCGCGAGTAACGCGCGGTGGGCAATGGGAGTTTTTGGCTTTTATAGACGGACGAAAAAGCGCGCGATTTTTATAGGATTTATCATATATAGTGGCGCGTAAAAGTCGTTACGGCGAAATGATTTTGGTAATAAGGCGCATCCGTGTATGCGTTTGCGCTTGAAAAACAGAAAAAATTATTATATTTTGGAGGTATCATTATGGCAAAATTTAAGAAGCTTGCTCTCCTTTGCACTTCTTTCTTGTTGACCTTCGGTCTTGGCACGGCTATGGCTTGTGGCACGAACGAAGACAGCTCGGAAGCAAGTAGCGTAGGCACGACGAGTTCTGCTCCTGCATCGAGTCAAGCTCCTGCATCGAGTGAAGCTCCTGCATCGAGCGAAGCATCGAGCGAAGCGTCGAGCGAAGCATCGAGTGAAGCATCGAGTGAAGCGTCGAGTGAAGCATCGAGCGAAGAACCCACTTCGAGCGAAGACCCTACTTCGAGTGAAGAACCTACTTCGAGCGAAGAACCCACTTCGAGCGAAGAACCCACTTCGAGCGAAGAGCCTACTTCGAGCGAAGAACCCACTTCGAGCGAAGACCCTACTTCGAGCGAAGACCCTACTTCGAGTGAAGAACCTGAATCCAGCGTAACGCCTCCCGTTGACGATTACGACGGGCTTATCGTTGGTGAAAATACGGTAGAGCTTGTTAACAGCACGGCGTTTATCGAATTTAGAGTAGACGAAGCAGGCGATTATAAGTTTAGTTTCGACCAAAGCTCGTACATGGTATTGCTTTGGGATACGGAAACGGATACGCAGATTGCAAATATAGCAAGCTCTAATTACGTCTTTACGGCAGAAGAAGCAGGCACGTACACGTTCAAGATTTGGACGCCTGCGGCAAGCGTTACAGAGGCGGTTATTGAAATTGGCGAATACGTTGCACCCGTAACGGCAGGGCTTACGGTAGGCTCGGTAGAAGTTGTAATTCCCGCAGGTAGAACGGCGGAAATCAGCGGTATCATCGCCCCTGCAACGTACGTATTCTCTTGGCAGGCAACGGGCGTAGCTGTTTCTGTAAACGGCACGGCAATCGAATCGGGCGACGCGCTTGAACTTACGCAAAACCACATGATGGGCGCGAACACGATGGTAACGGTTGTAAACGCAGGCGAAGAAGAAATCACGTTTGTTTTGAACGTTGCTGAAAAGATGCTTGGCATTGGCGAAAACACCGTTAAGGCAAGCGTCTACAGCGGTGCAATCGTAAAATTCCAAGGCGAAGCAAACAAGTCGTATAAGATTTCGAGTGAACTTTTCGAAGCGCACGGCGTAGAATTCGACGCTTGGTGGAACGAATACACGCCTACCCCGGCGGTTATCTCTGGTTTCACGACGGACGAAGACGGTATTGCTGTATTCGCGCTTCTTCCTGTTGAAACGGCAGAACCCGACATGCAGGGCAACGTAACGGGCATCGTAACGATTGAAGTATGTACGCACGAAGGCGCAGACACCGTTGTGTCTTGCAACTACGACGGTACGCACACCGAAGTTTACGATTGTTGCGGTAAAGCAGTAGGCGAAGCGGTTGCTTGTGCAGTTGCAGACGGCGAAGCTGCTCCTACCTGCCAAACGGCTGGTATTTGCGAAGCATGTCACGGCGAATATTACGATGAAAACAACCACGAAAGCGAAGAAGTAGCATATTATTCCAACTACGACGGTACGCACTATTCGATGGCGTTGTGTTGCTATACGGTACTTGAAGACGGTGTCGCTTGTACGCCTGGCGAAAAAACCTGTAAAGGTCAACTTTGTACGGTATGTGAAGAAGCAATCGACGGCTCGGAAGTAGACGCAAACAACCACGTAAGCGAAGACGTATATTACATAGCGAACTACAACGGTACGCACAACGTCCTTCACTACTGCTGTGAAACGGTAAAAGAAGAAAACGTAGCTTGCGACTACGTAGGCGCTACTTGCTCCACCCCTGGCGAATGTGTTTGCTGGGAAATGGGCTTGAACCCTGACGTACACGCACAAGACGCAACGTACACTTCCAACGGCGACGGTACGCACAAGGTATCCTACGCATGCTGTGAAACCACGATGGAAAGCGTAGCTTGTACGGGTGGCGAAGCAGATTGTTGCGCTAAGGCAGTTTGTGAATTCTGCCAAGAAGCTTACGGCGAATTGAACGCAGACAATCACCAAGGCGAAGCTACGCACGTCGACGCAAACGAAGACGGCACGCATAGCATCGTTTACGATTGCTGTAATGCAGTAAAAGAAGTAGTAAATTGTGACGGTGGTGAAGCAACTTGTACTGCACCCGCAATTTGCGAAGTTTGTGAAACGTTCTACGGCGAAAAAGACGCTGACAACCACACCAAAACGGAACTTAGCTATTTGCCTCAGTTCGACGGTACGCACCACGTTCAATACACGTGTTGTTTTGCTACGAAGGAATTTGAAAACTGCTACGGCGGTGAAGCAGATTGCGCTAACCAAGCGATTTGTACGGTTTGCGGTGGCGCATACGGCGAAAAAGACGCGGACAACCACGCGTTGACGGTAGACGAAGTAGAGTGGACGGAAGGCGAAGGCGAATACGCAGGTTTTGCAGTAAAAGCTTGTGCTTGCGGTCACGTTTTCGAAACGTTTGACGTAACCAACGAAAAGATTACGGAAATCAATCTTGACATCGAAGAAGCTGGCGACGAAACAACGGCTACGTTCTCCCTTCTCGAAATTATCGACGAAAAATACCTTGACGGTTCGATTTCCGCCGACCTTATGGACGTTCTTTACAACGGCGAGTCGGTTTTGGACTACGTCCTTGATGACGAGTTCAACGTAAGCGCAAGTCTTTTCGGCAACGCATACGGCAGAGTTTACCTTTCCTATATCTTCGAGTATAAAGGCGTTAAGCTCGAAGTAAAAGTTTATATGGACCTTGTCACGAAAGTGATTACGACGGCTGAAGAATTGAAGGGTTTCCTTGCGCTTGCCGATGCAATCGAAGAAGACCGTCCTGCGGATGGCGCTTACACTGGCAAGGCTTGGGGCGGTTACTTCAAACTTGGCGCAAACATCGTATTTAACACGACGGCTGATATCGATAGAGGTAGTAAAGACCTTCCCCTTTGGACCTACGACATGGATAGAAAGGCTGGCGATACCGACGCGTCCTACTCGGAAGGTTTCGTAGGTATCTTCGACGGTTGCGGTTATGCAATTGAAGGTCTTGTAATGACGTCTACGGCGTTTATCGACGTTATCGGCGCAAACGGTGTGCTTAGAAACGTAGCGTTCAACAACGCAGTTGTAACCAGCGGTGCATCCGTAATTTCTGAACAAGTCAACGGCTTGGTTGAAAACGTATACGTACATATGTACTCCATCGGCGGTTACTTTAGCACTAAGTACGGCGGTTTTGGTGGCAGCGGCGCTTGGTTCACCGACGGCTGGTGTACTCCTAACACGACGATTGTCAACAACAGTTGGTCGGCAACGGGTACACTTAGAAACGTTATCATCGACGTTGCAGACAGTGCAAAAATCAACACGGAAGCCGACGCTACAAAGAGCGGTAAATCCTGGCACGACGATACGGACGGCCCTAGTCTTCTCGGTTTGTCTGCAAACGCGAAGTTTGAAGGCGTTTATCTTATCGGCGTACCTGAAACGGGTACTTGGGCAACGTCGGCAAAAGGTATTATCTACGCCATTGATGATAACGTTGCAATCAAGGCGTCCGAAGTAGAAAAGAAGACGGAAAAGCGTAGTTGGTACGCAGATATGGCGACGTTCAAGGCAAGCCTTGCAAACAACGCAACGGCGCAGGCTGCGGTCAACGCACTTCCCGTTTCGATTCAGTATTCGGCAAATCTTATCAACGCAACGAAGATTGCAGGCGTACAAACGCTTAACCTTGACGTGCAAGTAGACGATACGACGAAGGCGGTTTCGCTTAGCGAAGGCAACGTAACGCTTGACGTATCGAAGGTTGAAGGCAAAGTTGAAAACGTTTTGATGAACGGCAGTGCCGTAAACTACACGGTAGAAGGCACCAACGTCCTTATGGATAAATCGCAATTTGGTTTGACCAACTACGGCGAAAAGAAGTTGACGGTATTCACGGACAAGGGCGTTTATGAAATTAGCGTAATCCTTGCGACGAAAGTTATCATGAACAAGACGGACTTGAATAACTTCGGCTACATCGCAAAAGCGGTTAGAAGCGACAACGATAAGATGTGGGGCGGTTACTTCATGCTCGGCGACAATATCGAATACAACAACGACACCTGGAAGTCGTTCATTGCAGTAGGCACGTCGGTAAAGGGTAACTCCACGGGCGCAGCGCTTAGTTGGGGCTATTCGGCAGGCGGTTTCGAAGGTGTATTCGACGGCAACGGCAAGAAGATTATCGGTATGGCGATGTCCGGTTGGGTAGACAGCAACGTACACGCATTTATCGGTGTGTTGAAAGGCGGTACGATTAAGAACTTGGCGTTTATCAACGCACGTCTTACTGCGGCTGGCGCGTTAGTAACGCTCGGTGGTACGGGTACGGTTGAAAACGTATACGTCAAGTACGAGCAGTTTGTTGCACCGACGAGCAATCTTGCTGATACTTCGAAAGCTACGGAAGGCATTGGTACGTTCTTCCATCAAGCGGCAGGAAGTAACCACGTCTGTGCCATCACGTTGAAGAACTGCTTCATTGACTTGATCGGCGCTTATCAGGGCTCTACCGCAGGCGATAGAGTGGCAGGCGTAATCGGTTCGCTCAACAAATATCAGAACGGATGGCAAGGTGCTACGGATTACACGGGTACGATGACGAACGTCTACGCAGTAGGCAACTCGAAGAACTTCCCCGTAGTCTTTGAAAAAGACCCTGCAAACAGCGTGGTTTCGGCAACGGAGCTTGGCAACACGAAGCTTTTCGAAGACAAATCGGCGTTTGAAACGGCTTACGAAACGGACGCAACGCTTAAGGCAACGTACGACTCGCTCGTAGCATTGTTCCAGCTTGCTTAATCCGTGTAAGCACAATCTTTGAAGATTGTAAAAACAAAAAAAGGACGGCAGAGTTTCGGCTCTGCCGTCTTCTTTGCGTTTTTTCCAGAAAAGAAAATCTTTTGCGCAAAATACGCCCAAGTGTTGACAAAAATGGGGAAATATGATAGAATAAATCGTGCACAGATAAACATTTTCGCACGATAAAATCGCTAAAAGGAGATTTGTATGTCCACGTTCGAGCGCTTTGGGGTAATGATTGACGTTTCTAGAAACGCCGTCATTAAAGTTTCACAGCTGAAAAAATACATCGATTATTTGTCCGCGATGGGGTATAACTGCCTTGAATTGTACGCGGAAGACACGTACAAAATTGAAGGAGAGCCGTACTTTGGTTATTTCCGCGGTGGGTATACGGCAGAGGAAATCAAAGAAATCGACGCGTATGCAAAGTCGAAGGGTATGGAGCTGATTCCCTGTATCCAGACTCTGGCGCATTTCTCGGCAACCAGCCGTATTCCGCATTATCAAGAAATCATTGATTGCGACGACATTTTGTTGATCGACGACGAAAAAACGTACGCGTTTATTGAAAATATTTTCAAAAGCCTGGCGACAAACTTTACGTCCCGTCACGTGAATATCGGCATGGACGAAGCGCACAACGTTGGGCTTGGGAAATATTTGAATTTGCACGGGTATCAAAACCGTACTGATTTGGTGTTGAAACACCTTTCTCGCGTGGCGGAAATTGCGAAAAAATACGGTTTCCATTGCCATATGTGGAGCGATATGTTCTTCCGCCTTGCAAGCGGTGGCGATTATTACATCGAAAACGGCAAATCGATTGTCGTTTCGGAAGACAACAAAAACAAAATCCCCGACAACGTTTCGCTTGTGTTTTGGGATTATTACCACACCGACAAGGAAACGTACGACGTTATGTTCAAAGAACATAAAAAGTT
>JAZRDK010000076.1:0-30971 GCA_045660225.1 Candidatus Scatosoma sp. | reverse complement strand
CAACTTAATTCCCCATCAATCGGTGCTCGGCAACGTAGAAATCGCGTTGACGATTGCCGGCATTTCCAAGACGGAAAGACGCCAACGCGCGGAAGAAGCCTTGAAAAGGGTAGGGCTTGAAAAGGAAATGAAAAAACGCCCTAACCAACTTTCGGGCGGTCAAATGCAACGTGTTGCCATTGCGCGCGCGCTCGTCAATAATCCTGAAATCTTGCTCGCGGACGAACCTACGGGCGCTTTGGACACGGAAACCAGCGTCCAAATCATGGACTTAATCCGCGAAATCGCAGGCGAAAGACTGGTTATTATGGTTACGCACAACCCCGAAATTGCGGAAGAATATTCCACGCGTATCGTACGCCTTCAAGACGGTTTGGTCGTTTCTGACAGCAATCCTTACGACGGCGAAACGGAAGAACACGTCCAAAAGGAAGAAACGCCTTGCGACACGGACACGCAGGGCTTGGTTTTGGACGCGGTGCAGTCTGGCGCGGAAGAAACGCTGACGAAAAAGGAAAGAAGACTTGCCAAAAAGCAGGCGAAAAAAGAGGCGAAGGCAAAGAAAAAGGCGGAAAAGAAAAATCGCGAACGCTCGGCGATGTCGTTTAAGACGTCGCTTGGTTTAAGCGCGCGCAATTTGGCGATGAAAAAGGGCAGGACGATAATCACGTCGTTTGCCGGCAGTATCGGTATCATCAGCGTTTGCTTGGTGTTGGCGCTTTCCAACGGCTTTAACAACTACATATTAAAGACGCAAGAAGATATGCTTTCGCGTTATCCCATCGAAATTACGGAAACGGCTATGGATATGGAAGCGATTATGGCGGGTATGAACTCTTTAGACGAAATGCCCGATATGGACCAGCTTGGCGATAAAGTATACGTCAATTCCTTCTTGACGAACATTGCCCAAGGCATGCAGGTTTCCAACAACATTTCCAAAGAATATATCGAGTATTTGGAAGCGACGGATAAGGAATTGTACACGGCGATTTCCTACGACACGGGTATGGACTTAACGCCCAACCTGTTTACGGAAGTAGAACTCATCAACGAATCGGGCGAAAAGCAGACGAAAGCCATTTCCCTGTACACGCTGAAAAAATACTACGCGCAAAAACTCTCCGCGCAGGAAGAAAAATACGCAAAACTCGTTCCGCTCGTCGACATTTTGGGCGCAATCTACGGCAAAATGCCGGGGACGGGCGACGTTACGGACGAAGAATTTGGTAAATACGTGCTTTCGCAGTACGATTTGGTGGGCGAAGGTAGCCGTTTCCCCACCGCGTCAAACGAAGCGGTTGTCGTCGTCGGCACAAACAACGACGTCACCGACTTGACCTTGGCACAGCTTGGTCTTATGAGCGAAACGACGTTTTTGTCCCTGTTCCCCGAAACGGCGACGGGCGAAGTGGACACGGATATGAAGACGATTGATTTCTCCACGATTATGGGCAAGAAATTCGTCTTTAATTACAACGACGCCATCTATACGCAGTCTACGTCGGGTACGTATATGTTCGATTATGAAGGCACGCGCGACACGCTCGGCACGGACTCGGAAAAGGGCAAAGAAATCACCATTACGGGTATTCTCCGCTTGAAAGAAGGCTTAAACTACGGCTGTTTGCAAAGCGGTTTGAACTTGACCGAACAGTTCTACGAAGAAGTGCAGACGAAAAACGTGTCTTCGAAAATCGTGGAAGAAATCAAAAACCAGTCGCAAAATCAAGCAGGGTTGATTGCACAACTTACCGTCTTGCAAGAGCGTTTGAATTCCGCGCCCGCCGAAGAGTTGACGGGTATTCGTATGGAAATGCAAAAACTGCTGATGGAAAACGGCAAATATTTCCTGCCTGCGGCGGTAACCGTACAAGACTATTACCAAACTTCGGCGTCGACTTCCGCCACCGTCTACATCGTGTACGGTGACACCGTCCTTCGCGCGGTGGGCGGTAAATCCAACCCCAACACCGTCAAACTCTACACCGACACGTTCGACGCAAAAGAAGGTTTGCTTGCGCGTTTGGACGCTTGGAACGATACGCACGAAAAAGAATATGAAGTTAGCTACACCGACACCGTCGGCTTGATGCTTTCGATGGTGCAAACGATTCTCAACGCCATCACCTACGTCTTGGTTGCGTTTACGGCGATTTCGTTGGTCGTATCGTCGGTTATGATAGGCATTATCACGTACGTTTCCGTCGTGGAAAGAGTCAAGGAAATCGGCGTCCTGCGTTCGCTTGGCGCAAGAAAACGCGACATCAAAAACCTGTTCAACGCGGAAACGTTTATCATCGGTCTTGCGTCGGGTGTCTTCGGAGTCGTGGTGACGTACCTGCTCTCGTTGATTGTCAACCTGATTTTAAGCTCGCTTACAGGCATCGCCACGCTTGCGTCCTTGCCCATTACGTCGGCAATTCTCATGGTCGTCATCAGTATTTCGCTTACCTTAATCAGCGGTCTAATCCCTGCAAAATCGGCGGCGAAGAAAGACCCTGTCGTTGCACTCCGCACCGAATAATTTACGTTTATAAGAAAGAAAATGGCTATAATTCAACACGATTTTTTCGTCCGCTCTGACTACGACGGACTGGAAATCAAGGCGGTTCTTATCCAGCCGTCAACATCGCCCAAAGGCATCGTTCAACTCGTACACGGTATGTGCGAACATAAAAATCGTTACGATGCCTTAATGCGCTTTTTTGCCGAAAACGGCTACGTTTGCGCCTGCCACGACCACCGTGGGCACGGCGACAGCGTTTTGCCCGGCGAAGGCTTGGGCTATTTTGGCGACAATAAAGCCAAGGCAATCGTCGACGACACGGCGAAGATAACCGACTATTTAACGTCTCGCTATCCAAACCTTCCCGTTACGCTGTTTGGGTACAGTATGGGCTCGATGGTGGCGCGCTTGTATTTGAAGGAGCACGAACACAAAATCGATAAGCTTATCGTTTGTGGCTCGCCCAGCAAAAACGCGTTGTCGGGCGTTGCCGTTTGGCTTGCGAAAACGGTTGCTTTCTTCCGTGGGAAACGGCATAGATGCAGGACGCTTGCTTATTTTTCGACGGGCAAGGGGAATAAGCGTTTCGAATCCGAAGGCAAGGGCGCTTGGCTTTGTTCGAATAAAGAAAGCGTACGAAGTCACCGCGAAGACCCCAAGTGCAGGTTTTTGTTTACCTGCAACGGCTTTGAAAACCTGTTCCGCTTATTGCATAACACCTACAAAAAGAAGGGGTATAAGGCGGAGAACAAGACGTTGCCCATTTTCTTCGTTTCGGGCGCGGACGACCCTGTTATCGGCAATAAAAAAGCCTTTGAAAAGTCGGTAAATTTTATGAAGGACGTGGGTTACGAGCAGGTAGAAAGCCGTTTGTACGAAGGTATGCGTCACGAAATTTACAGCGAAACGGACAAGGAAAAAGTCTTGGCAGACCTTTTACGATTTATTGAAAAATAGGGCATAAAAAAACTCCTATCGAACATACTGCTTATAGGAGGGACGAAATTATGCGTATTGCAAACATCATTGCTTATATTTTGGTTATCGTCGGTGCAATCAACTGGGGGCTTTTCGGTCTTTTCGAGTTGAACCTTGTTTCCCAAATTTTTGCCGGTGCAAGAACGGTGGGCTCGGTTATCACCTACTCGATTATCGCACTTGCCGCGCTTTGGCTGATTCTCTCGCCGTTTATCACGGACGGTGTGCTTTGGCTGAAAAACAGACGCGCGGACTAACCGACAAAAAAAAGAAAACGGACGAAACGGGTTGTGCCGATTCGTCTGTTTTTTTACACTTTTTTCGCGTAGTCTTGACAAAAGACTTTTTGCATAGTATAATAGGGTTGAAAAAATGATATTTTTTCAAAGGAGAAAAGCTATGCTCAACAATTTACTTATTTCTTCTGGTGGTGTCGCCGCAATTATCGTTGGCGCAGTACTTATCGTTTTGGTGATTGCCTTCGTGGCTTGGTGGATAAAGACGCGCAACGCCTTCGTTCGCTTAAAAAACCGCAGTGAAGAAGCGTGGGCTACCGTAGACGTATATTTGAAAAAACGTTTTGATTTAATCCCCAACCTTGTGGAAACGGTGAAGGGGTATGCAAAGCACGAAACGGAAACGTTGCAATCGGTTGTCGCCGCGCGCAACGTGGCGTACACGCAATCGGAAAAGATGGTGGCTGAACAACAACTTTCGTCCAGCCTTCGCACTTTCTTTAACGCCGTGCACGAAAACTATCCCGACTTAAAGGCAAACGTAAATTTCTTAGATTTGCAGGCGCAGTTAAAATCGATTGAAGGGGATTTGGAGGCGTCGCGTCGCTACTACAACGGCGTCGTTAAGTCGTTTAATACCAAGTTAGAACTCTTCCCTGCGTCCATCGTCGGTGCTCGTATGGGCGCAGACTACGCGAAAAAGTCGTATTTCGAACTCGATAGCCAGGAAGAAAGACAAAACGTCAAGGTGAAATTCTAAAAAGGGAAACACGATGAAACGATTTACGAAACGGCTGGTTTTTTTCTGCCTTTGTTTCGTCGCGCTGTTTTGTACGATATTTGCCAAACCGATAAGCGCAGGCGACGACGCCAAACAAAAGGCGTACGCCTACGGCGACTTGATTGAAATCCAACGTTTGGACGTGCAAATGTCCGTCAACAACGACAGGTCGGTGGACGTGAAACAAAGGATAACCGTCGAATTTTTGACGTGGAACACGTCGATGTTTTATTTGGCACTCCCCAAACAAGGCTGTCGCTATGAAAATTTCAACGCGACCTGCCAAGGCAACGCCGATTTTTATTTCACGGTAAAGGATAACCCCGACGCGGAGGGACTTTTCGACGTCAACTGTATCGGTGGCGTGCAAAAGGGCGCGGTTTGGACGTACGAGATTTCCTATACCTGCATCCAAAACCAAGAAATGTGGAAAGACGACGGTATGATTATCGACGTCGTTGGCTTTGGCTCTACCGTCGCGTTACACGACGTAACGGCAACAATTCATTTCCCCAACGCAATCCGTAACGCAAAGGTGTACGTCGGCGACGACGATGCGCCGTACACGGGCGCAAGCTTGACGACGGACGGCAAAACGCTGTTTATGCAATTTAACAAGCTCGCCGTCGCGTACAACTCGCGCTATAACGAGTACGTGGCACAAGGCGTTACCGTCGATTTCACAATGGACGGGTTGGCAAGCTATGCGGAAACAAATATATTCACAAACGAAGCGCTTTGGTTATTTATCGGCGTGTTGGCGTTGGTTGCGGTTGCCGTAGCGACGTTGATACTGACGAAAAAATCGCGCGAAATCGTTTCCGTCGTCAACGTAAATCCGCCTGAAGATATGGACCCGCTTGTGATGGGTACGTTTTTGGACGGCGTGTCGGATAAAGAAGACGTCACGGCGATGATTTACTATTTCGCGCACAAGGGCTATCTTAAAATTGATATGACCAACGAAAGCGACCCGTTGCTTATCAGTTGTGTTTCCTGCCTTCCCGACGACGCGCCTTTCCATCAAAAAACGTTGTTCAACGGCATTTTCAAGGGCGGAAGGGAAGTCGTGCTCGATTCCACTTTCGCCGAAACGTTTGTTTCCCGCCGAGAAGTTCGGGTTTCCGAACTTGTACCTGCCTTCTTCGAAGAATCGGAAAAGGCGAAAAAACAACTTCCCGATAGGGGTGGTATGTACGACAAGAAATCGCTTTTCGGGTTCTTCTTCGGCGCAATCATAGGTTTCCTTTTTGCTGGGATAAGCGCGTTTTTGTTAGGAAGGAAACTCGGTGGCGGATACGCGTATGCGGTGGGTTTCCTGTTCGGCGTACCACTGCTTGCCAACCTAATTTTAAGGTATATCGTAGAAAATTATCGCTATAAGTGGAAAGCAAAAAAACGCGCGCTATTGTTGGTAATCGAAGGCTTGGTCTGCGTATTTTCGACACTTCTATTCAGTGGACTTTTGGGGACGCACGTCGCGACGTTTACGGAAAAACTGTTGATATCTATCGGCGCGTTTTTGCCTGCGCTACTTACCCAGGGCGCAATCGCAAGGTCGGAAAAGCACGTCGACACGTTGGGGCAGGTGCTTGGTTTTAAGGATTTCATCGTCGTTACGGAAGAAGAAAAAATCAAGTTTATGCTGGAAAACGACCCGGAACTGTATTACAAAGTTTTGCCGTACGCACAGGTGCTTGGCGTCACGGACGAGTGGACGGATAAATTCCGCCGTTTGACCGTACCGCCTCCCACTTGGTACGAAGGCGCTCGGTTAGACTTTTTTGATTATTTGCTCATCCATCGAGTTATGCACACGGCTATGCGCGGTGCAATCGCGTCGATGTCGAAAAAGGCGTCGGGTGGCGGACACATCGGACGTGGCGGTGGTGGCGGTGGCTTTGGCGGATTCGGTGGTGGCGGATTCGGCGGTGGCGGATTCGGCGCAAGATAAAAACCAAAATAAAACCGACCCAAGGGCGTGCCTTGGGTCGGTTTTTTATGCGCTTATTTTTTCAGTTCGGAGTCGGTGAGCAGGGGAGAGCCCATCGCAAAGCGTTTTACCGATTCGACGGCGTTTTGGCAAAGGCGTTTCGTCTTGTAGTGTTCGCCCAAGCAAAGCAGTTGACCATTGCCGTTCAAAAGCTTATAGATATAATCGCCACGCTTTGTCAACGAGATGCGGAAATTGCCGTTTTCGATGTTCTTCTTATGCGTCTGAATCCCGTTTACCGCACCCGTATACGTCGTATAATCTTCGCTGGAAAGCAGTTTTTCGCCGTTGTTTGCAAACAACTCAAAGTAATAGGTCGCTTCGCCTTCCGCACCTTCGCCTTTGGAAATAATCCATTTCCCTTCCGCGCCTTCGCTAAGGGGCGCAATTTCCGTGTCGTCTTCCACGGGCACTTTGACGACGTGGTCTTGTAAATTCTCGTCGATAATCGCCGTAGCCGCGAAACGAATCGTGGAATCAATCGCACTTTGGCATCTTGCCTTCGTCGGATAATTTTCGCCCATACAAAGCAACATATTTTTACCGCTCAACAATTTGAAAATGTAATCGCCTTTCTTCGACAACGTAATTTTCAAATTGCCTTTCAAGATGTTCGACTTATGCGTTTCAATACCGCGCAACGCGCCTTGGTAGGTGGTATATTCTTCGCTGGAAAGCAGTTTTTCGCCGTTGGACGCGTGCAGTTCGAAGAAATACATTTCGTCGTGCTCCGTTTCGCCGTCCGCAATCACGCGACAAATTACCCACTTGCCCTTATATCTTGCAATGCGCTCCGTTTCGTCTTCCGCGTACTCGTTTGCCGCCGTGTCCATACTCAGCGCGCGTTTTTGCGTTTCGCGCTTGTCAACGATGGCAATCGCTTCTTCAATCGCAAGGTCCTTTTCCGCCTTCGGTTGCTTTTCTATCGCAACGGCAACTTCTTCCTTCACGGGCTCTGCTTTGACTTCTTCTACGGGCTCTGCGATTTGCACGGGCTCTACATTTTGCACGGGCTCGATTTTGACTTCTTCTACGGGCTTGGGTTCGGTTTCCACCGTTTCCGCTTGGACGGGCGCTTGTTTTTCCGCTTGCGCTTTAGCAATGCGTTTTCTTGCCTTCTTCGCCTTGACGGACAACACGATGATAATTATCAGCAGTAAGAAGAAAAATGCAATCGCGCCGAGCGTTATCCAGCCCAGCAGGGGATTTTGCTTAAAATAATCGACGACGGCAAGCCCTGCAAACCACTCGCCGATGCCTACGAAAAACGCTTTTATTTTTTCCATATCTAACTCCTTTACAGTATATCTTTACAAAATATATTGTATTCACCACGTTTGGTTTTTATATTTTAATATAAAAAAGAAAAAAAGTCAATATCCAAACGGAAAAATTTTCGCGCTCTTTCCCAAAAAATTGACATTGCACAAAAAATGCGTTACAATAGAATTATGAAAACGACGAAAATTGCCGTGATAGGCGGTGGGGCGTCCGGCTTGTTTTTGGCAAACGCCCTTGACAACAAAATAGACGTTACCGTATTCGAACGCGCCGACCGTTTGGGCAAGAAACTTTCTTCCACGGGCAACGGCCAGGGGAATATCACCAACCTTGGCGCGGACAACGCGGACTACTTCTCCGTCGAAAGCACGGCGAAAGAACGCGCGTTGGTGCAAAGCGTGCTCAAGGCGCACGGCAAAGACTCGCTTTTTGCCTTCTTTCGCGACTTGGGAATCCTTCTTCTCCCCGACGAAACGGGCAGAGTGTATCCTGCCGGCAGACAGGCGTCTGCGCTTACGGATGCGTTGCGTTTTTCGCTTGCGAACAAAGGCGTAAACGTTTGCCTTCGCACCCAGGTGACGGACGTAAACCGTCAGGGAAAGGGATTTGTTTTGACGGTGCAAACGGAACAGGGCGAAGAGAAATATTTTGCGGAAGCGTTGGTGTTTTGTACGGGCGGTAAAGCCTCGAAAAATTTCGGGACGGACGGCTCGGCGTACGCGCTCGCGCAAAAGCTTGGGCATACGCTTACGGCGTTGTATCCGTCGCTCGTGCAACTGAAAACGGACGCTAAGCATACGAAAACGTTGAAGGGTATACGCGTAAAAGACGCCGTCGTTACCGCGCAAATCCATGGAAAAACCGTTTCGGCGCAAGGCGATTTAATTTTTACCGATTACGGAGTTTCGGGGGACGCAGTTTTCCGTTTGTCCGCCTTTTTGGACGGCGATTTCAGCGACGTACGGCTTTTTCTTGATTTCCTGCCAGGCGTTTCGGAAACGGAAATTTACACGATGCTTTGCGAGAAAAAACGCAACTATCCCGATTTGGACGCATCCGAATTGCTGTTCGGCGTGATAAACAACCAAGCGGGAAGGTGCGTAATGAAACTCGCCTCCAACGATTTGCGCCGTGCCGTGTCGCTTATCAAAGCCTTCCCTATGCAAGTTACCGGTACGCTTGGGTTTGACTACGCGCAAGTGACGAAAGGCGGTGTCCGACTTACCGAAGTGGACGAACGTTTAGAAAGCAAGCTTTGTAAGGGCGTGTATTTTGCAGGCGAAATGCTGGACGTAGACGGTCAATGCGGTGGTTATAATTTGCAATGGGCGTACTCGTCCGCGCGCACGGTTGCCCGCGCGTTAGAAGAAAAATTTATAAAATGAAGGGGGCAGGTATGGGTGTAATCACAATTTCCGATATCAAACTCCCCGTAGGCAGGGACGAGAGCGAATTAAAACGCATTGCCGAAAAGAAACTTGGCGGTAAGGCAGGCTATTTTGCCATCAAGAAAAAATCGCTCGACGCGCGCGACAAGGCAAACATCCGTTTCGTGTACACGATTGAGTGCTCGCGCGAAGTCAAAAAGGAAGAACGTTGCCTTCTTCCCAAACTCCCTAAAGACAAACTCCCCAAATCGCCCGTTCTCGTTGTCGGTAGTGGGCCTGCAGGTTTGTTTGCGTCGCTTAGACTGATTGAACGCGGTTTTTTGCCCGTACTTGTTGAGCGCGGTGCGCCCGTCGAAGAACGCGAGAAAAAGATAAACGTATTCTTTACGGACAAGATTTTAGACGTCAACACCAACGTGCAGTTTGGCGAAGGCGGTGCAGGCACGTTTTCGGACGGAAAACTGAACACGCAAACACACAACCCGTTGAACAGGGAAGTTTTGGAAACCTTCGTTCGTTTCGGTGCACCGAAGGAAATTTTATGGCTTTCCAAACCGCACGTGGGCAGTGATAATTTGAAAAACGTCGTCAAAAATATGCGCGAGTATATCAAAAGCCAGGGCGGACAGGTCTTCTTTCATACGAAATTGGAAGATTTGCGCTTTACGGACGGCAGAGTAACGTCTGCGGTACTTCGTCGCGACGGGGAAGGTACGGACGAGATTTTGCCCGTTTCCGCCGTCGTACTTGCCGTAGGGCACAGCGCACGCGACACCTTCGAACGCTTGCTTGCGCGTGGCGTACCTATGCGCAATAAAGACTTTGCCGTTGGCGTTAGAATCGAGCATTTGCAATCGAAAATCGGGTTTTCGCAATACGGCAAGGCGTACGAGTTGTTGCCTAGCGCGGAATACAAACTCGTTTCTCACGCGTCGGCGCGTTCGGCGTTTACTTTTTGTATGTGCCCGGGCGGTTACGTAATGCCTGCCACCAGCGAAGAAGGCATGGTGGTTACCAACGGTATGAGCAATTACGCGCGTGACGGCGTCAACGCAAACAGCGCGCTGATTGCCCAGGTCACCAAGGCGGATTTTCCTGGCGACGACCCGTTGTCGGGTATGCGTTTTCAAAGAGAGTTGGAAAGAAAAGCCTTCCTTGCCGGCGGTGAAAACTACGGCGCGCCCGTGCAACGTCTTGGCGATTTCTTGCACGACAAAGCCACGTCGCGTCTTGGCGAAGTCCAGCCTACCTACGCGTCGGGCACAACCCCGTCCGACCTTCGCGCGGTGTTGCCTGCGCCCGTCGTGGAAACGTTGAAAAACGCTGTGGTAGATATGGACAGACGCTTGAAAGGTTTTGCCGACCCCGACGCCCTTTTGACGGCAGTGGAAACGCGCACCAGCTCGCCCGTTAGAATCGAGCGGGACGACACCTTGCAATCGGTGGGCATCAAGGCGCTGTACCCTTGTGGAGAAGGGGCAGGCTACGCCGGCGGTATCACGTCTTCGGCGGTGGATGGATTACGCGTTGCGGACGCAATCTATACGTCTTTTCTTGAAAATACCTAACAATTTTTGAAAACTGTACACAATTTCACTAAAATATCACACAGTTTTCACAATACTATCATAATACAGGTGTAGAATAAACAAACTAAAACGGCGAGAGAGCTGTTTTATAGGGTCAATGTGCCCGCGCGGAAGAAAGTCGGAGAAAAAGCCAGGAAAGGTTTTACCGCGTTTTCCAGAGAATTTACGGAGAAGTGATTAAACCGACTATACTAAACTTTTTTCATATTCTCTCACTAAAGGTATGCGGCTCGCGTTAGATACGCGGGTCGCATATCTATTTCACAAAAAAAGCCACCCGACGTTCGGGTGGCTCGGTTTTTTATTTCGCCGTAAATCGCAACGTGGCAATTCTCGTCTTTCCGTTTGTTTTGGTGGCGAGCGCTTTTAAGCTTTCGTAATATACGTCTGCCATCAAACGGATTCTGTCGAAGGTAACGTATTCGTTGGCTTGGTGAATCGTCGCTTCTTCGTCCAAAAGTTCAGGTCCAAACGCGCAACCGCATTTCAAAGCGCGTGCATACGTACCACCGCCGATGGCGATAGGGGTTGCTTTTTCGCCCGTTACGCTTTCGTATACTTTCGTAAGCGTAGAAATTAAACTGCCGTTCGGGTCGTTGTATAAGGGCGCTTGATAGTTGACGATTTCGTAAGGCACGCCGAATTCGTCCAACCTGCTTACGACCATTTCTTTTTCAAGCGTTGCAGGGAAACGAATATCGACGGTAACGCTAAGCACGCCGTTTTTGTATTCGGCAAGGTCGGGCGACATCGTCAATTTTCCCGTTTCGTCTTCCAGGGTTTTCAAACCCGTCGCGTCGGCAAAAAGCAGGTCGTACGCCCTTTGGCAGTCGGCGTTGATAGAGCCAAGGAAACGGAGCAAACCTTCCAAGGCGTTTGCGCCTTGTTCTGGGGTTGACCCGTGCGCGGATTTGCCGTCCACACGTAAAACGCTTGTCGTGTTGTCGTAGGAAAAACGCGTACCGTCCACGGCGTTTTCGTATCCCACGAGCTTAGCGCCTGCTTTTCTCGTCAAAATAGCGCGCGCGTCTGCGCAAACCATATTCACGCGTTCGCCTGCCTTCAACGCGGACATGGGCGCGTTTTCGATGGGGAAATCGGCACGGAAATGCAAGATGCCTTTTTCGGCGTAGATGACGGGAAAGGTTGCGTCGGGCGTAAACCCTTCTTCGGGCATTTCCGCGTTTTTGTTGTAATGTTCGATACATTTCCAACCCGCTTCTTCGTTGCAACCCACGATAAGCTTGAAGGTGCGGTTTGGCGTTATGCCTGCGTCTTTAAGCGCTTTTAAGCAGTACAAACAAACGATGGCAGGCGTCTTGTCGTCCATCGCGCCACGCCCCCAAATTTTTCTGCCGACGACACCGCCTTTTGATACGTCGTCGTTGATGATACCGCCAAAGGGGGGATAGTCCCAACCGCCACCTGCAGGAACGACGTCTAAATGCGCTAAAATTGCAAACGGTTTGCCTTCCCCGAACACGACTTCGCCGACGTAGTTGTCGTAGTTGCGCGTTTCAAAGCCCATCGACTTGGCTAAGTCCAAAAAATAGGCAAGACAGTCCGCCGTTTCCTTCCCAAAGGGACAGTTTTCTTCCGCGTCCTTCATAGACGAATCAAATTTCAAGATTTCGACGGTAGAGTTTACAATTTCGTCGAAATAGTTTTGCATAACCGTTTTCATGGCGTTTTTCCTTTTTGCAAACATTTTCTTTCTATTATTATACACGATTTTTTTGGTTTGGTAAAGAAAATGAAGGGCGTAATGCGAAAAAATTCACTTTTTTCAAGGCGCGCCTTTGACATTTTCAAGAAAGTGTGTTACAATGAAAAAGAGAACGCAAGGCGGAGAGAGAAAGTGGAACACAGCGGACACAGACAACGTCTTTTGAAACGATTTAACGAAGAAATTTTACCCGAGCAGGAACAACTTGAAATTCTGCTTTTCAACGCGATGCCACGCCGTAACACAAACGACTTGGCGCATCGGTTGTTGGCGCGATTCGGCTCGATGGAAGGCGTGCTTAGCTCGTCTATGACTAAGCTTAAAGAAGTGGAAGGCGTCGGCGATAGTTTGGCGTCCTATCTTCGCGTTATCGGTATCTATCTTGAAAAGGGATTGCGTAGCGCGACAAAGCGCATAGACGGCGCGTTGGCGACGGAAGAATTTATCGAAAGCGTGCGCCCTATTTACGAGCGTTTGAAAACGGAAACCGTCACCGCGTATCTCATCGACAAAACGGGAAAAGTCGTGAGAGAATATACGTTCAGCGAAGACAGGAAGACGCTTGTACGTTTTAGCACGCACGAGTTTGTGTGGCTTTTACAAGACGCGCGTCCAAGCGGTGTGTTTTTGGTGCACAACCACCCCGACGGAAAGGTAGAGCCTTCTAAAACGGACGACGAGGCGACGAAACGTTGTCAAAGCATTTGCTTTGCGTACGGCGTTGCTTTTTACGACCACGTTATTTTTGTGGGCGATTCTTATTACAGTTATTATTTAAGCGGAAGGCTTCCGCTTGACGACGAGGAGAGTGTAAATGAGTAGGAAAAACGCGTCGCAGGAAACGGGCGCGGAAAAGCAAAAAAAAGGCGTCCGCTCGTATTTCCAGCGCTTGTTCGAACGCTATCTTTTCCGTGACGAAAAGCAGTTTGCCAAAGTGGGCAAGGGGCTTTTGTTTAGCGTGCTTTTGTTGCTTTGCGCGTTTATGCTTTTGGAAGTGTTGGCAGGCGCGTTGGAAGAAGGCGTTTGGTTTTCCTTTTTTTGCTCGCTTATTTTATGCGGAACGTTGACGCTTTGCCAAGGCTTGCGCTTGTTTGCCGTGCGTTACGGCGCGACGAAAAACGTTTTGCACGCCCTTTCGTTCGTTTGTTCGGGCGCATTTTTGATGATTGTCGACGGCTTTTATCCCGTCGCGTTTTATATGTTGGTATTGACGAGTTTTTACGCCGACCGCGACAAGATTAAATCGTCGTTGTACGCGCTGATGATTGCGTTTTTGTTGTACGCAAGCGTGTACGTGTGCAGGCTGTATATCCGCGTCGGGTTTGACCTTGTCGAAACGTTCGACGTCTTACGCCAAACGTTCAGCGCGTTGTTCACGCTTACGATACATTTTGTCATCGTCCAGGTTTCCTTGGCGTTTTACCGTCAATTTTTGCGCTTGCAACGCGCGCTTACCTTGCTGGACGCGAGCAAACAGGAGCTGGAGAAGGCGTACGCGGTGGCTAAGGAAGTGTCGGCTTTGGAAGAACGGCAAAGGATTGCCAAGGAAATTCACGATACGGCAGGGCACTCGTTGACGACGGTAATTATGCAAACGGAAGGCGCGAAACGCATTTTGGATACCGAGCCGGAAGAGGCGAAAAAGAAAATCGTCGCCGCGAATTTGCAAGCAAAACACGCCTTGGAAGAATTGAGAAACAGCGTGCATTTGCTTTCTGGAAATCGGACGGGCGAAACGTTGAAATCGGCGATGGAAAGCATTATCCACGAATCGACGGACGGCACGGGGCTGATAATCCGCTCGGAAATAGAAGACTTGCTTGTATCGCCTGCCAAATCGCGGTTTTTGTGCAACAGCTTAAAGGAAGGCATTTCCAACGGCTTGCGTCACGGCGGTGCGACGGCGTTTTGGTTTGAAATGAAAAAGGAAGACGACGGCAAACTGAAATTTTTGCTGTCGGACAACGGCAAGGGCATTGAAGGGAAACTGATAAAGCCCGGCTTTGGATTGATTACGATGCGCGACAGGGCGCGTTCGTTTGGCGGTGAAGTGTATTATTCGGCGGAAGAAGGGTTTGAAATTAGAATTGAAATGCCGATAGATAGATAATAAGGAGTGAAACGATGGCGAAAATCAAAGTTTTGATTGTTGACGACCAAAAAGATTTAGGGCAAGAAATTAAAGACGTTTTAGAAACGGACGAAGGCATCGTCGTCGTGGGTATTGCCTACGACGGTTTCGAGGCGCTTGAAAAAACGTCGGCGCTTGCGCCCGCCGTCGTGTTGATGGATATTCGTATGCCGAATATGAACGGCGTCATCGCGACGCAAAGCATCAAACAACGCTACCCTGAAACGAAAGTCGTTATTTTGACGACGTTTGACGACAGCGATTATATTCTCAACGCCATCAACTACGGCGCAAGCGGTTATCTTTTGAAAGATATCGGCGGAAACGCGTTAATCGACGCCGTGAAAAACGCGCACAAAGGGGACACGATTTTGCCTGCGCAAATTGCAAGGCGTATTACCGACGTGGCAAAGACGGTGTCTGCGGACAGGGAAATTCGCATTATGCGTAAGTTTAATTTGTCTGAACGCGAAGTGGAAATTGCGCTTATGATGCTGGAAGGGTTTACCAACCGCCAGATTTCGTCCGCGTTAAAGCTTTCGGAAGGCACGACGAGAAATTACGTGTCTGCGATTTACGAGAAAACCAAAAGTGAAAATAGGTCGGACGCCGTCCGCGCGATTCGTGAGGCGTTGTAAACGGAGTTTGTATGTACGAAACGGTTGTGTTTGATTTGGACGGCACGCTTTTAGATACACTCGACGATTTGCACGCGTCCGTCAATTTCGCGCTGGAAAGCTACGGCTTAAAAACGCGCACGAAAGACGAAGTACGCGCGTTCATCGGCAACGGCGTTAAAAAACTGATACAGCGCGCGTCGGACAGGGAAGACGTCGACGGATTGTTGTCCGTGTTCAAGGCGCACTACGCCGAACATTGTAAGGACAAAACCAAGCCCTACGACGGAGTGATGGAAACGCTTGCATCGTTGCAGGAAAAGGGCGTCAAGCTGGCGGTAGTGTCCAACAAGGCGGATTTTGCCGTAAAGCTTTTGGCAAAGGAATATTTTCAAGGACTGATAGACGTAGCCGTGGGCGAAAACGAGAGTGCGGGGATTCGGAAAAAGCCTGCGCCCGATTCGCTTTTGGCGGTGATGGAAACGCTTGGTGCGGACAAAAAAACGACCTTGTACGTTGGGGATTCGGAAGTGGATATTCAAACGGCGCAAAACGCGGGCGTGGACTGTTTGTCCGTGCTTTGGGGTTTTAAGGACAAGGCGTTTTTAACGGCGAACGGCGGAACGAAGTTTGTGGAAACGCCGAAGGAAATCGTGGGGTTTTGTAAGGAGTAAACGGGTGAAAAATTCGCTTAAAAAGATAGGGAATACGCCGATGATTCAGCTTTCGAAAATTGCGGAAGGCGGTTTGGCGCGCGTGTTTGCAAAGGTGGAAGGCGAAAATTTCGGCGGTTCAATCAAGGACAGGGTGGCAAAGCGTATTATAGACGAAGCGTTTTTGGACGGCAGGCTGAAAGAAGGCGGTGTCGTCGTGGAAGCGACTTCGGGGAATACAGGCATAGGTTTGGCGTTCGTTGCAAAAGCGTACGGGTGCCGTGCGATTATCGTAATGCCCGACACGATGTCTATGGAACGGCGATTGCTTATTGAAAAATTCGGCGGAGAAGTCGTGTTGACGAACGGCGCGGACGGTATGCAGGGCGCGGTGGAAAAAGCCAAGGAAATTGTGAAAAACACGAAAGGCGCGATACTTGCCGACCAGTTTGAGAATTTGGCAGGCGTGCGCGCGCATTACGAAGGTACGGCGGTGGAAATCGACGCACAGGTAAACGGGGGCGTGGACGTGTTCGTCGCCGGGGTCGGTACGGGCGGTACGTTGACGGGTGTCGGCAGATATTTGAAAGAGAAAAACCCGTCCGCGTACGTGGTTGCGGTAGAGCCTGAAAGTTCGCCCCTGCTTTCGAAAGGTTGGGCGTCGGCGCATAAAATTCAAGGCATCGGCGCAAATTTCGTGCCCGGCGTTTTGGATAGGTCGGTGTACGACGAAGTGGTTGTCGTTTCCGACGAAGACGCGTTTTTGTATACGCGACAACTCAAGGAAAAGGAAGGCGTGTTTGCAGGGCTTTCGTCGGGTGCTAACGTTGCGGTGTGCGTTGCCCTTGCAAAGCGAAAAGAGTTTGCCGGTAAAACCATTGTCACCGTTCTACCCGATGAAGGGGGCAGGTACGTATCGACGGGTGTTTTCGACGGCTTGGACGTAGAATAAAAAAAAGAACTTGGGAACTACCCAAGTTCTTTTTTTAATAGTTGACGTTAGATTGCGCCCAAGAACCATACGGCAAACGCGCAGTAAATGGTCAAGGAAAGCACGTCGACGATGGTGGTAATGAAGGGGGATGCAACGACGGCAGGGTCTAACCTGCATTTCTTTGCAAGCAAGGGGAGCATTGCGCCGATGAGTTTTGCAAACAAAACGGTGGCGAACATCGAAAGACAGATGACGAGCGCAACGAGCATACCGCCTTCTACCGCGTAGAGCTGGTCGATGAGCAAGAGTTTTGCAAAGCAAGCGACGGCAAGTAGCGCGCCAAGCATGATGGATACGCGGATTTCCTTCCAAACGACCTGCCAAACGTCCTTAAAATCGACTTCGTTTAAGGCGATACCGCGGATAATCATGGCGGACGCCTGCGAGCCTGCGTTACCGCCCGTGCCCATTAGCATCGGCATACAAGCGGTTAAAATGATGCCGTATACGGGCATATTTAGCGTGGATTCGTTGGCGGAAATAATCAGCCCTGAGAAGGTGGAAGAAACCAAAAGGATAATCAGCCACGGCAGGCGGTTTAGACAAATACGCCAAGCGCTGGTTTTAAGATAGGGTTTTTCCGTGGGGGTGACGGCGTTCATCTTCGCGATGTCTTCCGTGTTTTCTGCCTGGATGACGTCCATTGCGTCGTCGACGGTTACGATACCGACAAGGCGCATTTCTCTGTCGACGATAGGGAGCGCTAAAAAGCCGTAATCGGCAATTTTTCTTGCGACGTCTTCCTTGTCGTCCAAGGTGTAGGCGTAGATGACGTTTTCTTCCATTACGTCGGAAATCAACGCGCTCTTTGGTGCGAGCATCAAATCTTTTGCCGTGACCAAACCTAAAATTTTGTTGGTAGGGTCGATGACGTAACAGGTGTAAATCGTTTCCTTGTCAATGGCGGTGCGACGGATGCGTTCAAACGCTTCGTCAACCGTCATCGTCGGGCGCAGGGAAACGAACTCGATGGTCATAATACTGCCTGCGCTATCCTTAGGGTATTTCAAAATATCGTTGATATAGGCGCGCGTTTCCGCGTCGCTTTGCGCCAAGACACGTTTTACAACGCTTGCCGGCATTTCTTCGATAAGGTCGACGGTGTCGTCCAAATACAACTCGTCCAAGACGGCGCGAAGTTCTCTGTCGCTGAGTTTATGGATAAGTTTTTCCTGGACGTCGCTGTCCATTTCGACGAACGTTTCCGCAGCCAAGTCTTTGGGCAAAATTCTAAAAAGGACGAGAAGGTCGGACGCTTCTTCCGTGCCTTCGAAAACTTCCGCAAGGTCGATGGCGTTCATCGACGAAAGCAGGGGTTTTAAGACGGCAAAATTCCGCTCGGATAAAAGCATCAAAATATCGTCTAGTTCGGCAATACGGCGGACGATGTCCTGGGGCATTTCTTCAATGATGTCTACGGTGTCGTCGACGGAGATTTCGTCGAGTACCTTTTCAAGTTCGTCGTCGCGGAGCGCGTTGAACACGTCTTCTTGTAAGTCTTTGCCTAAAAGGATAAGCACTTCCGCAAGCAGGTCGCTGTCCAGCGTGCGACAAAACGCCGTGAAGACGTCTTCTTCCAGCGTTTCCATAAGTTTCGCCAGCGTTTCGGCGTCCGCCTTGTTGGCAAGGTTGGACGCTTTTTCAAAATCGCCGTTTTTTAACAATTCCAAAATTTCCATTTCCATAAGCTCACCTTCAAAGACCGCTTGGTCTTTTTTTGTTTGCTCTTGGAAGGGTTAGTCTTCGTTGCGTCTTCGCAAGAGCAAGAAATCACCGAGTATGCAAACCGCCAACGCGCCTAAACAAAGGTAGGTTAGGCGGAATAGCGAATCGCCCTTTTCTTCCTGGTTGCCGTAAGTCGTGGTTTGGGGCGCAGGCTCGGACGGGACGAAGGTGATAAACGATTTGGGAAGGTAGCCTTCGACAACGCCCGTTTCGGTGGTGTATTCGATTTTGTAGTAGTCGTATTCTAGTCCGTTGACTTCGCCTACTAAAGTTAGGGCGTCGCCACGTTTTAGGTTTGTTTTCGTGGGTAGGGATAGGTTGGGGTAGGCGTACAACGACGCGTCGCTTGCAAGCGTTGCCGTACGTTTTTCGTCGTAGCTTAGCGTGAAGTCGGACGACGCGGTTTCTACGGCGGATAGGGGAACGAAACAGGTTAAGTCGCCCGTTTCCGTGCGGAAAGCAAGGACGGCGTGCGAAGGCGTTTCGCCGATTTTGACGGCGATTTGCGAAGTTTCGTTCCAATAACGTCCCGTGTACGGGAAAACGTCCGCGCCCTTCAAACGCGCGAAGTCAAAGGTTACAATCAGCGTTTCGGGGCGGATAATCACCGTCGAAAATTCGTAGGTAGGTTGCTCGAAAAGTTGTTGGGTAAGGTCTGCCGTTGGGATTTTGTCCAAGGAAGGCAGGTTGCACGACTTAGACGAGAGCAGGTAGTCGCCTTCGAAAAGGAAATACGCCTCGTTTTTGTCCGCGCCGAAAGCGAAGGAAAGGGCGCGCGACGGTTGATTGTACACCTTGTCCGCGGTCAAGTCCTTCGAATACATTTGTACGTAGCCGTTGTCCGTATTTGCATACGCGTACAGCGTTTCCGACGTCAGCGCGTAGATTGCGCCCGTGTAGTCGACGGCGTATTCCAACGCGTCGGGCAGGGTAGAACAAAGCTTTTCACCTGCGACGGACGAGAGAAATTCCGTTTGCGTAAAGCGGTAAATTTCGCCGTCGTTTATCGTGTAGAGAAAACCGTTGGCGTCCGAAATTAAATCTTGCGCGAAATGCGTTTTGCGTAACGTTTCCGTCCAAACCGTTTCGCCTTGTTTGAGTGTATAGGAGTAGTTGGTGTCCGTCAAGACGTAGTACGTGCCGTAGACGGCGGTTGCGCCGATAATCGTGCCTCGCACGTCTTCGGGGGCGAGTGTGTACAGCGTCGCGCCGTAGTCCTTTTCGGAAAGACTGTACACGACGGCGTCGTTTGCGCCGGAGACAAGTAGCGTATCGCCGTAGCTGGCGAGTCGCGGGGTGTCTAACGTGTTTGCAATCGGGGAAAGGAAAACGCCGTTTGCCGTGTCGTATACGGAGATGCGGTCGTTGTCGTCGTCTGCAATGAAAAGTTTGTCTTGGGCAAGCGTCAACGTGGACGCGCCGTTAAGACGGTGCAAAGACGCGGAAGACGAGCCGAGTTCGAAGGACGTCCACGCGCCCGTTTCCAACGAGAAACAACGCACGACGTCGCCGTAGAAGGCGTAGATGAACGCGTCGTTTGCGGTTACGGACGTATAGCCTTCGCCTTCGTAGGCGATGGGCGTGCAGGCGTCCGCGCGCTCGGTTGCGGTCAGCTCCGTTAAGTCGTAGCCAAAGAACGCGCCGTCCCTAGACGCGCAAAAAAGTTTGCCTTCGGTAATCGTCATCGAGAAGACGGACGAAGGAAGTTTTGCGACGGAAACGCCTTTGGAAGTGCCTTCGGGAAGGCGGTAAAGGTGTTCTCCGTAGACGTAGTATAATTCCCCGTTCCAAAAGGAGAGCGTGGGGGGCATAATGTAGTCTTCTAAAAGCACGGTTGCGTTGGCAAGGTCGGTTAAGGGTGCGCGCGAAATCGTCGTTTGCGTGCCTGCAAAGTTGGTGTAATACAGCTTGTCCGTGCGAATTGTAAACGTAGCGCAAACGACGCCCGTGTCCGTCGCTTTTTCGCCTGCTTTTAGCTGGGCGACGGGAAGGACGTGCAGGCGGTTGGTGCCGTCTAAAAAGTAGAGTGCGTCCGTGCGTTCGTCAAAGTGGAGCTGGGCGACTGTGCGTTCGTGTTCGTAGGCGAAGTACGCGCTTTCGCCTTTGTCGAAGACGTGGATTTGCGCGCCGTCGGAAACGGCGAAATAGGCGTCCGTTACCGTGACGCCCGTCGGTCTTTCTAAGGGGAGATATTCTTCGTACGACGAAGGCGTGATAAAATGAAAATCCGACCCGTCCGCGCGCGCGGAAAGAAGGGGCGTTTCCGCCATGGAAAGCCCTGCCCCTGCGCCAAGCGAAATTGCGCCTAAGGTCAATATGGATATTAAAGCCGTCGTCGTTTTCTTCATACACTTTTATTATAACACGAATAAACGGCAAAAGTCAATGATTAATTGCAATTTTTTTCGACGGCATTTCCATAGGAAATGAAACGCAAACAAATCGTCGTTTTTCAAAGACGAACGGTTTGTTTGGTGAAAAAATACGCAATGGAAAATTTTGGACAAAAACACCCAAAAAGATTGAAAATAGGCGTACATATGGCAAGTTTTACCTGCTATAATACAGTAAAAATACGAACAAATGTTCGGATTTCAATCAAAAAAGCGACGGGTTGGACTTGCAAAAAATGGAAAAGATGACATAATAAACGCGTCGCTTGAGGCAAGGAGGTGAAGACGGTTGAAAGACTACGCGAAGATTGTGTTATATGCGTACCCGTTTTTGAAGACGGTGGAGAAGGATTATGAGGAGCACGTAAGAAACAAGGCGTTGCTGTCGTACAGGGGCAGGCAAACGGCGGAAGGGTTGGCGGAATATCTCGCGCAGGAAATCATCAGGGCGCGGAATCTCGTTTGGCTTAGGACAAGCCTGGAAAGAGTGTTTGCTCGGCTCACGGAAGAAGAAAGGGCGTTGACCGCGCTACATTACTTTCGCAGGAAAGGGGCGATGAAGGCGTATTTCGAGCGCGTTGGGCAAAAGCCGTGGACGGATGGCAAGTTTGCGCGACGGAAGGTAAGGCTTGCCAAAAAGTTGGAGGCGATGCTACGTTTTGAAGGCGTAAACGAAGACGTGTACGAAGCGTTGTTTGCGGAACTTTCGCTCTTTCAAAAACTCAAACGCTATTTGGAAAGGGAAACGGAGAGAAAAGCCACCGACGGCGCGTTCGTGGGTGGCAGGTGTGCGGTGAATTAGTCGTCTATCTCAAAACGACGGCGTTTTTGCGGACGTAAAATGAGTGTGGCGAGTACGGGGATGAGCAGGCAAAGCGCGACCAAGATGGCGATTTGCGCGGGAGAAGACGAAGGGGTGGGTTGGGTTGCGTCGTCTACGCTTTCCAAAGGGAGTTGGGATTCCCGTTCGGCAAGGTAGGTTTCGTATTCGGGGTTTTTCTTGACGCGCAGGTCGGCGGGTTTTGGTACGTAGCCGAAGACGTCGCCCCTAAGGACGTAGCAATACGTTTTCGAGCCGACGTTGTAGTCGCCGTAATAGGTACAGGTTGCCTTGATTTCGTCTAAAAATTCGCCACCCACCGGCTCTCCGCTAATAGAATAGCGCATTTCGAAGGTGTAATAGAAATAGGGGGTGACGGGGACGTAATCGACGAAGGCGAGCGCGCTGGTTTTGGCGTAGCCGATAAGTTTTTGGGCGGTTGTGCCGTCGTAGTAGTATTCGACGCGACAAAAGGCGTCGCCGTAGTCTAACAGGCGGACGTAGTAGGTGGTAGGAAGAAGAAAAACGCCGTTGCTTTCGTCGGGGGTGGAATAAAAATAGGCGTGCTCGGCTACGACGCAGGCGTACGTGCCCGTCGAAGGGGATTCGTCGGCGTGGGCAGTAGAAATGCGCCCGACGCAAAGGGTGGCGACGAGCGTGAACGCGAGCGCGAAACAACTGAAAAATGCAAGTAAAAATCGTTTCATAAAGGACCGTAAACGCCCGTTTGGGCGAAAAATAAAATGTCGTTTGTGAAAGAATTATAAAGGGTTGCAAGGAAAGGTTTTTGGAAAATCGACGGGGATTATGAGAGAGATTGTAGAAAAGCTGTTAAAAATTGAAGCGGAGATAGAAAGGCGGAAAACGGGCGACGAGTTGGCAAAGTACAATGCCGGCGAGAAAAAGCATGAAAAACAGTTGGCGTTTCACAAGGCGAAGAAGCGAAACAGGTGGGTGTTTGGGGGAAACCGTTCGGGGAAGACGGAGTGCGGTGCGGTGGAGTGCGTGTATATGGCGCGCGGAATACATCCGTATCGCGAGAACAGGCAGGACGTTTGCGGGTGGGTCGTTTCGCTGTCGCTACAAGTGCAAAGGGACGTCGCGCAAAAGAAAATTTTGCGGTATTTACGGCGCGACTGGATTGAAGACGTCGTGATGATTAGCGGTAGAAAGGACGCGCCGGAGCACGGGGTGATTGATTTTATACGCGTGAAGAACGTGTTTGGCGGTACGTCCGTCATCGGATTCAAAAGTTGCGACCAAGGTAGAGAAAAGTTTCAAGGCACGTCGCTGGATTTCGTTTGGTTTGACGAAGAACCGCCCTTGGAAATTTACGAAGAGTGCCGTATGCGTGTTTTGGATAAAAAAGGGGACGTGTTTGGGACGATGACGCCTTTGAAGGGGTTGACGTTCGTGTACAACGAAATTTATTTGAACCGTAGAAACGACCCGGAAGTTTGGTATGAGTTTATGGAGTGGAGCGACAATCCGTACCTGGATAAGGACGAAATCGACGCTTTAGAACGGACGCTGGACGAAAGGACGTTGCAGGCAAGGCGGTACGGGAAGTTCGTCAGCGAAGGGGCAGGGCTGGTGTATCCTGAATTTGACGAGAGCGTGCACGTTATCGAGCCGTTCAGCGTGCCGAAGGAGTGGCAGGACGGGATTTCGATTGACCCTGGGTTGAATAATCCGTTGTCGGCGCATTGGTACGCGGTGGATTTCGACGACAACGTGTACGTGGTTGCCGAGCATTACGAAGCAGGGCGCGACGTCGATTATCACGCGGACGCGATTAAACGCATTTCCAAGGAATTGGGTTGGTTTACAGACGGAAGGGGGCGGATTTGCGCGTTGATTGACAGCGCGTCCAAGCAACGGACTTTGGGGAGCGTGAAAAGCGTTGCCGAATTGTTTTACGAAAGGGATATTCTCGTCAATCCGAACGTGGAAAAGGATTTGTTTTCGGGGATTGCGCGTGTCAAAAGTTATCTCAACCAAAAAAACGGGTTGCCGAATATTTACGTGTTCAAAAACTGCGTCAATCTTATCCGCGAACTGAAGGGGTATTACTGGGGGAGCGGTGACGCGCCGAGAAAGGCGGACGACCACAGCTTGGACGAAATGAGATATTATCTGATGTCTAAGCCCAAGAGAAACGTCGCGAGAAAGGAAAAGTCGGTGATTGAGATGGATAAAGAACGCCGATTAAGACAATTGCGACGGGGAAGTTTTGAAAGGTAAGAAGGGGGCAGGTATGCGTTGAACGAGAAGGGAGAGTGTATGGATAAGAAAGAAGAACAGTTGTCGAAGGCGCTTTTGAAGGTGGCGCTTGGGTATCAGATTGCGGAAGTTACCGAAGAGTATGCGGACGTGAACGGGGAGTTGAAGTTGACGAAGCGAAAGCGGACGAAGAAGGACGTTCCGCCCGATTTGAAGGCGGTGCAAATTTTGCTTGCAGGAGAGAGTGCGGACGAGTATGCGGTTTGGTCGGACGAAAGGCTTGAAGAAGAAAAGAGAAGGTTGACCGAGCAGTTGGCTTTGGAAGAAACGCCGAAAAAGAAGGCGGTAAAGACAAAAAAGAAAACGACAAAAACGAAAAGGACGGTAAAAAAGAAATGAGCAACGTAAGTGCAAAGGTTTTGGAAGCGGAGCGTGAAAGGGAAAGAAGGGAAGCAGGCATCGTCAAGTCGGTGATAGAAGATTTTAACCGAAGAAGGGAAATGCGTAGAAGGTTGGAATCGTCCTGGCTTTTGAATATGAATTTCGTCAGCGGGAATCAGTACTGCGACGTGTCGCCAAACGGTGGAATTCAGGAAGAAGACAAGCAGTTTTACTGGCAGTCGCGCAGGGTGTTTAATCACGTCGCGCCGACGGTGGAGGCGAGAATTGCGAAGTTGGAAAAGATGAAACCCGACTTGAAAGTGCGCGCGTTTTCCGATGAGGACGGGGACGTGCAGGCGGCGAAGCTTGCGACGGGCGTGTTGGCGTACGTGCAACAAAGGGTGGGCTTTCAAGACACCGTTTCGCGTGCGATGGCTTGGTCGGAAGTGTGCGGATGCGCGTTTTATAAGGTGACTTGGAACGAGAAAGGCGGACGCCAAGTTGCCGTTGACGGGGAAGACAATCCCTTGTACGAAGGGGAAGTGGAAATTTCCGTCGTGTCGCCGTTTGAGATTTTCCCCGACCGTTTGGATGCGGAAGATTTTGACGACGTGCAGAGCGTGATTCACGCGCAGGCGGTAACGACGGGGTACGTTTTAGAACGGTTCGGCGTTGCGGTGAAAGGCGGAGAGTACGTGGGCGTGCTTGGTTACAGCGAGCCGTCCGCGGGCAGATTGCCTGTCGATGCCGTGCGTGCGAATACTACGACGGTGCAAGACGGCGTCGTGTTGATAGAAAGATATACGAAACCAAGCGCGGATATGCCACAGGGGAAACTGGAAATCGTGGCAGGCGGAAAGCTCCTGTACGAAGGCGTGTTGCCTTATGAAAACGGCGAAAGAAAGGAAAGGACGTTTCCGTTTGTTAAGCAGGACAGTCTTCGTTTGGTGGGCGCGTTTTTTGGGAATAGCGTCGTGGACAGGCTGATTCCCGTACAGCGTGCGTACAACGCCGTCAGAAACCGTAAGCACGAGTTTTTGAATAGGCTTTCAATGGGTGTTTTGACCGTCGAAGACGGGTCGGTGGACACGGACGAGTTGGCGGAAGAAGGGTTGTTGCCTGGTCGCGTGCTTGTGTATAGACAGGGCGGAAAAGCGCCTGAAATGCTCGATTGCGGTGAAGTACCGTCGGCGTTTAAGGACGAAGAAGAGTGGCTTGAAAAAGAGTTTTCGTTGATAAGCGGGGTCAGCGATTTGTTGCAAAGCTCGACGCCGGCAAGGGTTACGAGTGCGACGGGGTTGCAGTTGCTTTTGGCACAGGACGAGTACAGGGTGGCGTCCACCGTCGTTTGTATCGAGCGCGCGGTGCGTGAAGTGGGTAGACAGATTTTGAGATTGTACCGTCAGTTTGCTGGGACGGCGAGATTGATGACCTTGACGGGCGAAAACAAGAAGGCGCAGGCGTATTATTTCAACGCGTCGAATTTGGACGTCAACGATATTCGTTTCGAGTCGTGCGAAGCGTCTACGCCCGAAGAAAAGCGCGCGACGTTGCTTAGGTTGTACGAAGCCGGGCTTTTGACGGACGAAAACGGGAAAATGTCCAAGGAAAATAAAACCAGGGTGTTGGAAGCGTTTGGCTACGGCAGTTATGAAAACGCGAGAGATATTTCATCGTTGCATATGGAAAAAGCAGGGGAAGAAAACTTGGCGTTGAAGGAAGTGGACGCGGAAATAGACGAGTACGACGACCACGAGTTGCATATCACCGAGCATATCCGGTTTTTGTTGTCCGCGGAGTTTAAGAAAATGCGGAATACGGCGGATGCAAAGGCGAGATTTTTAAGGCATATCGCTTTGCATAAGCAGGCTTTGAAAGAAGAAAAAGAAGAAAAATAAAGGGGGTATATAAAAATGCAGGAAGAAAAAAAGGAGAACGTTTACGAAAGGGACTTGGGCACGGAGCAGGGGGATACCGAGAAAAGACGCACGGAAAAGAGCGTGGCGCAAAACGGCTCGACGGTGCCTGAAAAGTTTGCAAGCGTAGACGCCCTTGTTCGGGCATACGAGTCGTTGCAGGCGGAATTTACACGCCGAAGTCAACGATTAAAAGAGCTGGAGAAAGCGACGGAAAATTTGGAAAACCGTGACGAGAAGAAGTCGGCGTCGGGGGCGGAAAAGCTTCGTAAGACGTCGGCGGAACGAAGAAAGGAAACGAAGGAGTTTGACGCGTTCATTGCGGACACGGGGGCTTCGTTTTTAGAAAAACGGTTGGAAAAACCCGCGCCTAGCGACGTAGAACCGACGACGGTCGTGGCGGAGAGTCTTGCAATAAAAAAGGAAGGTTTTGGCGTGGGCGAAGCAAAGACGTCGGGGGCGGACGCGCCTTCAGAAACGTTGGCAAAGCCTACGGAGTCGGCGGTAAGTGAAAGCGTATCCGCCGCAACGGGCAACCTTGAAGAAGTTTCCGCCGACGAGCTTTTCGAAAGGGCGAACCGCGACGAGCGTGTAAAACTGCGTATTATCGGCGAGTATTTGGATTCGATAAGAAAACCGAACGTGCCCTTGGCAACGGGCGGAGTGGGTACGCTTACTTCTCCGCCTAAGAAAATAGGGAGTATTGGCGACGCCGGGGATATGGCGTTGGCGTACTTCAAAAAACCGCTTGCTCAATGACGGGCGGAAAGCGAAAACATTATAAAAAATAAGGAGAAAACAGTATGGTAACTTTAAGTAGTGCGGATAACGCATTGAAATCGTTTTATTTGGAAGCGGTAACGGATTCTTTGGATAAAAAGGTGAGCCCCTTCTTTGCAAAAATTGAAAAAACCAGCGTGAACGTTACGGGCAAGGACGTCAAGAAGGTGGTTAGAATGGGTCTTAACAACGGTGTAGGCGCTGGGTCGGAAACGGGCGACCTTCCTACCGCGGACGAAGGTCAGTACGTGACGCTGACGTCTACCCTTAAAAATATTTACGGTACGATTGAAATTTCCGACAAGGCGATTCGTGCCTCGGCGAACAATGAAGGCGCGTTTGTGAATCTTTTGAACGACGAGATGCGTTCGCTTGTGCAAAGTGCGAAATATCAGTTCAGCAGGATGCTTTTTGGCGACGGCTCGAGCTTGATTTGTTACGCGGACAACAACGGCGACGATTGGTTGCACGTCGATAATATGGTCGGTATGACGGAAGGTATGAAGGTGCAGGTGTTTGCAATGGGTGGTGAAGTGATTCCTACCATCGACTATCTTACTATTTCGAAAATCGACAAGTCGCAAAGACGCGTGTATTTCAAGGAAGGCGCGGTGTTTAAGGGGCTTTCGATGCTCGGCGCTGAATTGTACGTAGGCAAGAAAACGGATTTGGAATTGACGGGTCTTCGTGCGATTTTTAACACGACAAAAGAAAGCTTATATGGACAAAGCAAAAACAGCGCGTTTATGACGCCCTATCGTATCGCTGGTCAAAGCCCGGACGAATATACGCTTCAACGAATGATTGATACATTGGAAGAAAATGCGGGCAGTACCGTCGATTTGATGCTTTGTAGCTATGCCGTAAGACGCAAGATTGTTAAAATATTTAGCGAAAAGGGTATCGAATTGCCGATGGTGGAAATGGAAGGTGGTTTCAAAACCATCAGCTATAACGGGATTCCTATCGTCGCGGATAGATTCTGCCCTGAAGATACGTTGTATTTCTTGAATACCAGCGATTTCAAACTGCATCAGCTTTGCGATTGGCAGTGGTTGGAAGCGGAAGACGGCAAGATTTTGAAACAAGTACCCGGCAAGCCCGTCTATACGGCGACGCTTGTTAAGTACGCGGAACTCATTTGCGAACGTCCTTGCGGTCAAGGTGTACTGGAAGGTATCCCCGACTAAGCATAGGCGACGGGTTTAGGGGGTGTCGAATTGCCGAATAAGCGTTCGGCGCTCCCGATTTTTATAAGTAAGGAGAATACGATGAAGGTAAAGGAAGTTTTGGAGTGGGCTGCGGTAGAGCTTGGCGTAAACGACAGCGTTCAAACGTATTTAGACGGTGGAAGTAGCGACATAGGGAAACTGGAAACCGAGCGTCTTTTGACGGCGTATAATCTTGTGGAAAACGAGTTGGCGCTGGATTACTTTGCGTTGGTGGCGATAGAAACGTTTGAAAACGCGGACGGCGCGATTGCGTTTACGGCGTTTGCAAACGACCCCGTAAGGATTTTGTCCGTAAAAAATGAGAAAAAGGGCGAAGACGTTGCTTTTACGACGTATCTCGACCATTTGGCGGTGCAGGGCAAAGTCGTCGTTGCGTATCGATACGCGCCGAAAGCAAAAGGCGTGGAGGACGATTGCGAAATTGGCGAGCGCGTGACCAAGCACATGCTCGTTTACGGGGTCGTTGCGAATTATCTTGCGTCGGTTGGCGAGTACGGACAAGCAAGCGTGTGGGAGAAAAAATATAAGCGCGCAATCGTTTTGGCACAGGGAATTTCTAAGTCGAAACGCATTGCGTCAAGGAGTTGGGTATGACGGCGAAGACGAAGGAAAAACGCGTGGCGTACCACGGGTTTACGATGGACGAGCTTGGTGCGGATAAGACGTTTTGCGGATACGACGCCTTCAACGTGGATTGCAGAAACGGGCGGTTGACGACGGCGACAGGGTGTAGGTTTGTCGGGGACGCGTTCAACAACAACGTCACGTTGCCGAATAAGACGGTAAGACGCTTTTTTCAAGGCGTTATCAAGACGGAAACGGGGGATTTGCAAAAGGTGTATTTCGCCGTTTCGGATACGGGCGCGCTGAGTATGTTTCAAAGCGAAAAGGGGTGGATTTTGTTGGGCGAAATCGCGCCCTTTGCGTGCCTGTCCGTTAGAGAAGAAAACGGCGAGATTTGGAACGTACTGCTTGTCGATTCGGGGGTGTACGTCGTTAAGGAATTCGGCGTGCTTGAACTCAAAGAGAGTATGGCTTGTCTTGCGGGCTGTTTTTTGGGCGAGCGTATGTTTTACGGGTGCAAAAACGGGGAAATCGTGTATTCGAAACCGTCCGCGCCGACGATGGTTTTGGATTCTATTGAAGACGGCGGAAGGTTGTATCTGCCTGCCGATTCGGGCGAGATTGTCGCGATGAAGGCGATAGGGGAAACGGTGTACGCGTTTTGCGAGCGCGCGGTGTACGCCGTGAAAACGCAAGCGAAGGCAAACGAGTTCGTCGTGCGACGGGTT
The DNA here is from genome assembly GCA_045660225.1 of Candidatus Scatosoma sp. Classification (GTDB taxonomy): domain Bacteria; phylum Bacillota; class Clostridia; order Christensenellales; family Borkfalkiaceae; genus Scatosoma. The sequence goes on along the minus strand of JAZRDK010000076.1, from coordinate 1,333 downwards.
GCCTACGACGGGGGTAGAATCGTGAAAAACGGCGTTGCCGTTTTGGGCGAAATTATCTTGGTTTTGGCGGAAGACGGCGCGTATCGGATGCAAAACGACGTCATGAAAAAGGCGTTTGAGAGATTGAATTTTGGCAGAATAGAGATTGCCCGCGGTTGCGAGTACGGGTGCTTTGAAGGGAAGGCGACGTTTGCGTATTACGTGTACGAAAAGCAACGATACGTGCGTAAGGCGGTTACGTTGTACGCCGATGGTAAAAGCGGATATTTTGTGGACGGGTACACGGCGCTTAGCGGTGGTGAAAACGGCGTGTTTTTCTTAAAAGGGAACGTGTTGTCGGCGTTTGGCGGTGCGCAGGAGCCGTTTTTGTCTGCGCCAAACTTCCGTGCAAGGCAAACGGATTTTGGGGTCTTAGGAAGAAAGACGCTGAAAAAAATGCGCGCGTACGGCACGGGCGAAGCGACGCTTGTCGTTGCCAACGAACAGGGACAACGAGAATACGCCTTAAAATTTCGTAGCGGTGTTGCGGAAACGCGACTGGTGGAAAGCGGATTTTTATTTTCGTTTGCGTTTAGGCCGAAGCTTGGTTGCGTTTTGGACGGCGCGGACGTGGAATTTTTGTGTGCGGAGGAATAAGCGTAAATGGTTATTGATATTATTGAATATAGGCAAGAACAGTACGCGGAATTGACGGATTCGCAGATTTTGGAAATTCGCGACGCACAACGAAAGAAGAACGAGCGCATTGGGAAAATGTACGACGAGATGCGCGCGTTACAGCAAAAGGCGGTGAACAATGGGATGCGGTATTCGCGCTCGTTCGAGCTGGAATACGTGCAGGTGCAGGAAAATTGCGACGCGGATATTTTGCGTATTAAGGAAGATTTGATGTTTTATTTGCAATACGCGTCCAGGTTGGAAGGTGTGCAGGATAGCGGATATCCGTTGGATTATTCGTTGACCGTGGAAGCACGTTGCGACGCGGTTAAGGCGTATTATTTGGATGAGTACTCGGATGCGAGAGAACGTTTGGAAGAATTTCAAAAAGACAAAGTTGCGCGCACGTATTTGTGTGATACGTACGCTTCGCTTTTGGATTATTTTTGGGCGTTGGCGTACGCATGAGAAAAGGGAAGGGGAGAAGCCGAGTCCCTACAAGGGATTCGGCAACTAAATAAATCCGTGAACGGATTTGTGATATTCGCCTAACGACGAGTGATATTGCCTATCGGCAGTTATATTCGCCTTGCGTCGAGTTATGGATTTATTTAATATAATTTTTTCGAGAGAAATATAAGAACCTGCTAAAGCAGAACCTTGAATTTTTCTCTCG
>JAZRDK010000075.1:0-7481 GCA_045660225.1 Candidatus Scatosoma sp. | reverse complement strand
GTAAATTCTCTTCGTCTTCTGCTTTTCACGGAGCTGCATACCGTATTCGGAAACCTTCTTTCTGTCTGCACCGTGCTGACCAGGAGCAACGGGACGCTGATTGAACGGACACTTGTCCATGTAGCACTTGTCGCCTTTAAGGAACAATTTGCCGCCTTCTCTTCTGCAAAGTTTACATTTTGCTTCTCTATATCTAGCCATAACTTTCTATTCGCCCCCTGATTAAACTCTACGACGCTTCGGGGGTCTGCAACCGTTGTGAGGGATAGGAGATACGTCCGAAATCAACGTGATTTCCACTTCGCAAGCGGAAATTGCACGGATAGCGGATTCTCTACCTGCACCAGGGCCTTTTACGTATACTTCTACGCTTCTAAGACCGTGTTCTTTTGCAACCTTAACTGCCGTTTCCGACGCCATCTGCGCTGCGAACGGCGTGCCCTTTCTGCTACCCTTGTAGCCAAGCGCACCTGCGCTGGATTGAGCAATCGCGTTACCTGCCATATCCGTAACCGTTACAATCGTGTTGTTGAACGTCGACTGGATATGAACTTGGCCTTTGTCTACTTTTTTAAGTTCTTTACGCTTACGAGAAGCGACTTTCTTTACTTGTGCCATACTGATTTATCGCCCTCCTTACTTCTTCTTACCTGCAATAGCGCGTGCAGGACCCTTACGCGTACGAGCATTTCTCTTCGTGCTTTGACCGCGAACGGGCAAGCCCTTTCTGTGACGGATGCCTCTGTAGCAACCGATTTCCATAAGGCGCTTAATGTTAAGGGAAACTTCACTGCGAAGTTCACCTTCTACTCTCAAGTTGTGATCGATATATTCTCTCAATTTGGAAACGTCGTTTTCGTCAAGGTCCTTTACTCTCGTATCAGGATTGATGCCCGTTTCCGCGAGAATTTTTTTGGAAGTCGTAAGACCGATACCATAAATGTAGGTAAGACCGATTTCGACTCTCTTTTCTCTAGGTAAATCCACACCGGCAATACGTGCCATAGATTTCTGTCCTCCATTTGTTTTTTATTCTTGTATTTTTTTGTATATTGCCAACGAACGCCATCAAACTAAGTAGTGGAAAATACCCGTTTGACGCATTGTATTGTTTTCCGAATCAAGGTCGCGTTTTCCAAAAAAACGTGCTTTCCTTAAACGCGACAAAACTGAGTTTCCGTAAAATTACGGAAAATCAGTCTGTTTTCTTTATTCTTTTTTCGGGGAAATATCGTTTTTTGCACGACATACCCCAAAGTACCGCATAGTATAATTTTACCATATACTGTCAAGGTGTGTCAAGCGTTTTAACGATATTTTTTCGGTTAATTTGTTAAATTAGCCCTGTCTTTGCTTGTGGCTCTTGCTCTTGGAGCAGATAACCATTACTCTACCGTTTCTTTTGATAACTTTGCACTTATCGCACATAGGTTTTACAGAAGGTCTGACTTTCATTGTATTTTCTCCTTGTTAATTAAACTCTTTTGCCGTATTGTTACGACTTGCTACGCCAAGTGATTCTGCCTTTCGTTAAATCGTACGGGCTCATTTCCAACTTAACGGTATCCCCTTCGATGATTCTGATATAGTTCATACGAAGTTTACCGGAAATGTACGCCGTGATGATATGACCGTTGGAAAGCTGTACTTTGAAGGTTGCATTAGGCAACGCTTCGACTACTTTACCTTCCGCTTCGATTACGTCGTCTTTAGACACAAAAACTTCCTCCGAATTTTCTCGATATTTTTATCGTATCCTTACAACGTAAGGATTTCTACGCCGTCCTCTTTGACGACGACCGTGTTTTCGTAATGCGCCGCAGGTTTACCGTCTTTCGTAACCGCGCCCCATCCGTCGGGAAGCAAACGTACTTCCCACGTACCCATGGCAATCATCGGTTCGATACAAAGCACCGTACCTGCCCTTAATTTAGGGCCTTTCCCTGCCCTTCCATAATTAGGAACGGACGGGTCTTCGTGCATTTCTTTGCCGATGCCGTGCCCCGTGTACGAACGGATTACACCGTATCCAAACGATTCGGCGTACTGTTGCACGCGATAGCCGATGTCGTAAAGCGGAGTACCTGCCTTCAAGTCTTTAATCGCCTTGAAGAAACATTCTTCCGTTACTTTTACCAGCTTTTTTACTTCGGGCTTTACGTCGCCGATACAAAACGTTCTGCAAGCATCACCGTGATAGCCGTTTTTGTAGGCACAAAGGTCTACGCTGACGACGTCACCGTTTTTTATTACCCTGTCGTCGGGAATCCCGTGGACGACCATTTCGTTGACGGAAATGCACGATGCGTTGGGATAACCACAGTAGCCTTTACAAGAAGGCACTGCGCCTTCCGAACGTATGAAACGCTCGATAAGCGTATCCAACTCAGCCGTCGTCATACCCGCGTGAATTTTCGTTTCTACGAATTTCAACGTATCACGAACGATTCTGCACGGCTCGCGCATTAAGTCTATTTCTTTGTCGCTCTTTACGTAAATCATAGCTTACTATTTCAAAGCATCCAGCTTTTTCGAAATCACAGCAAACACGTCGTCCGGAGTAGCGTTGCCTTCCACGTTGAAAAGCAAGCCCTTCTTTTCGTAATATTCGATAAGCGGTGCGGTTTGCGCGTTGTAGACGTCCAAACGGCTTTGTACCGTTTCGGGATTGTCGTCTTTACGCTGATATAATTCGCCACCGCAACGAGCGCATTTCGTTTCGCCGTTCAATTTCGAAACGTGATAGCTTTCGCCACAATCTTTGCAAACGCGTCTTCCGCACAATCTGTCCAAAAGAAGCGAGAAGTCGACGTCGATGTTGATAACCAAATCCAACTTCGTAATTGCGTCCAACGCCTCCGCTTGGGCAATCGTACGGGGAAAACCGTCCAACATAAACCCGTCTTTGCAGTCAGGTTTTTCGATGCGGTTTTCTACGATTTTGCAAGTCACTTCATCGGGCACAAGCTGACCTTTGTCGATAAACGATTTGGCAAGCAACCCGATGGGGGTTTCGTTTTTGATGTTCTCTCTAAAGATGTCGCCAGTCGAGATATGGGGCAACGCGTAACCTTCCGAAATTTTGGAGGCTTGCGTGCCTTTGCCTGCGCCCGGCGCACCAAGTAAAATTATATTCATAAAACTCCCCTTGAACAATTACGTACTCTTAAGAAGTAAGCTGGCGCGCTCTACACGCGTACAGCGCGCAGCCGTGTTTCTTATTTCAAGAATCCTTTGTAATTCTTCATCATCAGTTGCGCCTGAAGTTGCTTTTCAAATTCCATTGCGCAGGATACTACGATGAGAATACCCGTCGTAGAGAATACGTTTACAAGCTCGAACGAAGCCCAAGCAAACGCAACGGAAGGAATAAACGCAACCAACGAAAGATAAATAGCGCCGAACAACGTGATGCGGTTGGAAATCTTTCTAAGATAGGATTCCGTAGCTTTACCAGGGCGAATACCTTGGATGAAACCGCCGTTTTGTTGGATGTTTTTCGAAACGTCTTCGGGATTGAATTGCATCTGCGCATAGAAGAAAGAGAACGCAAAAATCAAGATGCAGAGCACGAACGCATAAACGACTGCGCCCCAACCTTCTGCCGAAGCCGACATCCAGTTCGTCCACCAAATATCGAACTTGGACCCAGACCAGAACATACTGGAAAGCATCTGAGGGAAGCTCAAAATCGAGAAGGAGAAGATAAGAGGCATTACGCCACCGCCTGCAATTCTGATGGGAATTGCCGACGACTGACCGCCATACATCTTTCTACCTCTGATTTGTTTTGCATACTGTACGGGAACTTTTCTTTCGGAAAGGTCTACGTATACGATTGCGAAGAAGATAATCGCACAAACGATTACGAACGCAACAAGGTCCCAAACCTGAGTAATATCAGTAGGGATTGCTTGAATCTTCGCCACGATTTGCATACCTGCCGTGGAAAGGATACCCACGAAAATAATCATCGATTGACCGTTGCCTACGCCGTAGTCGGTAATTCTTTCACCGAGCCACATTACGACAAGCGCACCTGCCGTGTAAACAATCGTCATAAACGTCCCTGCAATCCAAAGCTTGTCGCCAAACAATTCCGTTTGGATAGCGCCTTCGCTTTGACCGAAGCTGACGATGATACCGACCGACTGGATAATTGCAAGAAGAATCGTTACGTATCTCGTATATTGCGAAATCTTCTTACGCCCTTCTTCGCCCTGCTTAGACAATCTTTCAAGTGCCGGAATACCGACAGTCAAAAGTTGCATAATAATCGAAGCGTTAATGTACGGTCCGATACCGAGTGCAAACACCGTACCTTGCGCCAACGCGCCACCGGTGATACTGCTCATCAGCGTCAGGAAATCGTTACCCGTAATTGCGTCGCTAAACGCAATTCTATCCAAGCCAGGCACGGGAATATAACAACCGATGCGGAAAACCAAAAGCAAAAGGAGCATCATATACACCTTTTTTCTGATTTCCTTTACCTTAAAAGCATTGATGATTGTCTGTAACATTGTTTTCTCCGTTTTTTGATTAGTAGTCGCGCGCGCTCTATAAAAGAACGTACGCGTGCGGGGGAGAAATAATGCGAACTACGGAAAACCGCCGTTTTGCGATTTTCCGTGTCACAATTTTCGTTTTAGAGGGTCTCCGCCGTACCCTTCGCTGCTTCAATCGCTTCTTTTGCGGATGCGGAGAACTTCGCCGCTTTTACGGTAAGAGCTACTTTGAGTTCGCCGTTGCCCAAAACCTTAAGTCCGCTATTGTTCTTAACTTCTTTCGCAAGACCGTTTGCCATTACGAAACCGTAATCAACAACGGTGCCTTCGGGAAGTTCAGCAAGGTCGGAAAGGTTTACGATAACGTAAACTTTCTTACCGATATGGTTGAAGCCTCTCTTGGGGACACGACGCGCGATGGGCATCTGACCGCCTTCAAAACCGGGACGTACGCCACCGCCGGAACGAGCCCATTGACCTTTGTGACCCTTACCGGAGGTTTTACCCGTACCCGAACCGATACCGCGACCAAGTCTTTTCGTCGCTTTGGTTGCTCCCTCTGCGGGAGAAAGAGTATCTATTCTCATAATAAATCTCCTTAAACGTTTTCTACTTTAACGAGGTGCTTAACCTTCGCAATCATACCCTGGATTGCAGGAGTATCTTCGAGTTCTTTGGAAGAACGGATTTTCTTAAGACCGAGTGCGGCAATCGTACCCTTAACGGATTCTACCTGTCCAATCGTGCTCTTTACGAGCGTAACTTTAATCTTAGCCATTTCTTGTTCCTCCGTAATCTCAGCTCAAAATTTCTTCAACGGTCTTACCGCGAAGCGCAGCAACTTGTTCAACCGATTTAAGTTCTTTCAAACCTTCGATTGCAGCTTTTACGCAGTTGCCGGGGTTTTGGCTACCGTGAGACTTCGTTCTGATATTCTTGATACCAACTGCTTCCATTACCGCACGAACGGGACCGCCCGCGATAACACCGGTACCTTCCGAAGCAGGCATCATCAATACTCTGCCACGGCCGAAAATGCCGGTTACGATATGGGGGATGGTGTTGTCAACGATAGACACGGAAACCATGTTCTTCTTCGCTCTAAGCGTAGCCTTTTCGATTGCTTCGGGAACTTCTTTTGCTTTACCCGTAGCTACACCGATTTTGCCTTTGCCGTCGCCGACGATTACAAGTGCAGCAAAACGCATGTTTTTACCACCCTTAACAACCTTGGTTACACGGTTTACTTCGATGAGCTTTTTGATAAGACCGTCGTCTTCAGCTTGTCTTCTTTGAGGTCTTCTTTCTCTTTTTTCGTCTGCCATGTCTGCCACTCCTTAGAATTTAAGTCCGGCTTCTCTTGCGCCGTCTGCAACTGCCTTAACACGTCCCGTGTAAAGATAGCCGCCTCTGTCGAATACCACTGCTTGCACGCCTTTTGCCATTGCTCTTTCCGCTGCAACTTGACCAACAACTTTTGCTGCGTCCGATTTGGAAAGACCTGCAATTTTTTCTTTCACCGCTTTATCCATCGTGGACGCTGCTGCGAGCGTTACACCGCCCTTTGCATCGCCTGCTCTGTCGTCGATGATTTGCACGTAGATGTGGTTAAGACTTCTGTAAACGTTCAAACGGGGCGTCTCTGCCGTACCCGTAATCGTCTTTCTAACGCGTGCGTGGCGTCTCTGTCTGACTGCATTTTTATCAATTTTCGTAATCATACTTTAACGCTCCTTATTTCTTACCTTTACCGGAAGTCTTACCTTCCTTATGTTCAACGTATTCGCCCTTATAGCGGATACCGTATCCGTGATAAGGTTCGGGCTTTCTTACCTTGCGGATGTTTGCTGCGATTTGACCAACAAGTTCTTTGTTGATACCGCAAACGTTAACTTCCGTAATCGAAGGGCATTCAAACGTGATGCCTTCGGGTGCAACGAATTCCACGGGATGGGAGAAACCAACGTTCAATACAAGCTTGTTGCCTTGAACAGCAGCTTTCCAACCTACACCTTTCACTTCCAACGTCTTCACGAAACCGTTTGCAACACCCGTAACCATACCGTTTACAAGCGCTCTGTACAAACCGTGTTTTGCGTTCGTGTCTGCTTTATCGTCCATAGCTTTGAGCACAAGGTTCGTGCCTTCCATTTCCATGGAGATGTTACCAACGACTTCTCTGGACAAAGTGCCTTTGGGGCCCTTTACCGTTACGATGCCGTCTTTAAAATCTACCGTTACGCCTGCAGGGATAGCGATAGGCATTTTACCGATTCTCGACATACTGCACTACCTCCCTTACCAAACGTAGCAAAGAACTTCGCCGCCAACGTTGGCTGCCTTTGCTTTCTTACCCGTCATGATACCTTTGTTCGTGGAAAGGATAACCGTTCCGAAACCACCAAGGATACGGGGCATGTTAGCATCGCCTGCATATGCGCGCAAACCAGGTTTGGACACTCTTTGCAAACCGCTGATAACCGATTTCTTTTCATTGTATTTAAGCGTGATCGCAATCTTGCCGTTGTAGCCGTCTTCAACAAGTTTCACGTCTTTAACCCAACCTTCTTGCAACAAAATTTCAGCGATTGCTTTCTTTTCGTTGGATGCGGGGATTTCAACGCTTTCGTGTTTTGCCGTGATTGCGTTTCTAATTCTAGTAAGCATATCTGCGATAGGATCCGTCATTTCTTTTACCTCCTATTACCAGCTCGACTTCTTAACGCCGGGAATTTCTCCCTTGTAAGCAAGGTTACGGAAGCAGATACGGCATACACCGTACTTTCTCAAAACCGCGTGGGGTCTTCCGCAAATCGTGCATCTCGTATAAGCTCTCGTAGAGAACTTAGGCGTTTTTTGCTGTTTATTAATCATTGACTTCTTTGCCATAGCTCGTTTCTCCTTACTTCTTGTTAGACATACCGGGTGCTCTCAATAGCTCTCTTGCCTCTTCGTCCGTCTTCGCGGTGGTTA
>JAZRDK010000074.1:0-10496 GCA_045660225.1 Candidatus Scatosoma sp. | reverse complement strand
ATGGACACGCCTGCCTTGGAAAATGTCTTTTCCCCAGCCGAGCACCCCACAAAGCTTGCCACGAGAAGGATTACCGAAAACAATACGGATAACTTTTTCAAAATAGACTTCATAAAATTTCTCCTATTTGTTTTTCAAAAGATCGCGGATCTCCGCAAGAAGTCTGGTGTTTTCCGTCGCCTTTTCTTCCGCGAGCTTTGCATCCAGCTCCGCTTTTTCCTTTGCCAAGCGTTCTTCTTCCGCCTTTTTAGCCTTCGTTTCTTCTAAGCGTTTTTCGTAGATGGCAACGGCTTCTTTTTTAGAAACCTTTTCTTCCCAACGAATTTTTGCAATCGCTTTTTTACGGCTGAATTCAATGCCTTGAAGCGCCCTATCGTGCGCTTCTGAAATTCTGTTCATCGTGCGGACAATCATAAACAATACGAACGCTATCAATAAGAAATTGATAATCGAGCTGATGAACGCACCCCAGTCGATATAAATTGAGTTTGCAAGGTCCAAAACGCCTTCCGTGTACGCAGGCGAGAGCATCGTGATTGCGCCTTCCAACCCGTCCACGCCGATAATCAAGGCAATCAACCAGTTGATAATCGGTTTTAACACGAAATTGCTAAGCCCGTTGACGATGGCGGTAAACGCACCGCCGACGATAACACCGACGGCCATATCCAGCACGTTTCCGCGCGTGATAAACTTCTTGAATTCACCGAAAAAATTCTTAATTCTTCCCTTTTTCTTTTCCATAGTTTTTCCTTTTTTGCGCATTTGCGCAAGTTTTTCTCGTGTTTATATTATACCGCCCTTTTGTTCTCTTGTCAATGGTTTACAAAAAAAATACTCCGCGTGAAAGCGGAATATTTTACGCTTTTTTATAAAGTTTTTCTACCAACTCTTTTTCTTTTGTGATTTCCGTTTCCAAATCGGCAAATCGGTTTTTCGTTTCCTGTCGATACGCACCGCTTTTGTCCGCGTACGCTAAGGCGAGCAAGGTTTCCAAATACAGCACGTCCCTTAAACTATCCTTCTCGTTTAAGGTAATTTCCCGTTTTTCCAGTTTCATTGTTCTTCCCCCTTCAACTCGACCATGCCCTGCCCGTTTTTCTTTTTAACGGGTTTTCCGTACAAGAGTTTTTCCAGGCTTTCGCGCCGTTTCCCGTGGCGTAAAGAAAGCGATTCCATTTCTTTAGCGAGCGCGATTTCCGTCAGCAAGCGCGAATAGATTTTCGTTTTCTTTTCCGCCAAATCTTCTAACGCAATCAACTGTTTTAAGCGTTTGGTTTCTTCGTCTTTTTCCTGCATAAAAATCCCCCTTTTCAAGCAGTATGCCGAAAGGGGGATGGTTTTATTCTTTTTTCTTTGCGCTCTGTTTTGCGTAATCGCATAGAAACGCAAGCGGACAATCGGCACAAGACGGTTTTTGCGAGTGACAAATTTTGCGCCCGTGCCAAATCAGCCAATGATGCGCCTTCGACCAGTCGGATTTTTCAATCGCCTTGCAAAGCCCTTCTTCCACCGCCGACGGCGTTTTGCCTTTGGCAAGCCCTAATCGGTTACTGACACGGAAAACGTGCGTATCTACGGCAATCGCGTCGCCACCGAAGGCAACGGAATACACGACGTTTGCCGTTTTTTTCCCCACGCCTGCAAGCGTCGTCAGTTCTTCGACGGTAGCAGGCACTTCGCCGTTGAATTTTTCCAAAATGTCGCGCGAGGCGGACAGGATATGTTCCGCTTTCATACGGTAAAATCCGCAAGAGAAAATATACCGTTCAAGCTCCGCTTGTGTCAGCGTTACCATGCTTTCGGGCGTGGAGTACTTTTCAAACAGCACCGCCGTTACCTTGTTGACGCGTTCGTCCGTGCATTGCGCAGACAAAATGACCGCGACGAGCAGTTCGTACGGCGTTTTGTATAAAAGCGCGGGTTTGGCGTCCTTATATCGTTCCCCTAAAATGGCAAGGGCTTGTTTTTTGTCTTTCGCGTTCATAGCGATAGTATAGCATTTTTTTGCGCATTTTGCAAGCCTTTTGTGAAAATTTCACCCCCTTCCCGTCTTTTTCTCGTTTATCTGTACGGCAAAACTTTCATACGACCGTTTTCAAATTCCAGCTTATAAAAGCCCTTAAACGACGAATATCTGCCCGTTTTCAAAATCGCGTTGGCGCGGTTATACGAACGCTCGTCAAAGCGGACGCAAAGTCCGCAACCGATTTTCGCTTCTTTTGGAGCAGGCGCTGTAGACGCCGATACCCCGTATTTGAGCAACCGTTCCGCGTAATCTATACTTTGCGAACGCGAACGGAAGACTGCCAACACCGTCATAGCATACGCACCCCCTTTTGAGAATAGTATATTGTATGTAAATTTGTAATCAAGAGGTGTATTATGCTGTACTTTGACAACGCCGCAACGGGCGGTAGAAAACCCGACGAAGTGCTGACCGCGGTTTCGTCTTCCCTGCGCGTTTGCGCCAATCCTGGACGAAGCGGACACAAACTTTCGTTGTCCTGCGCGAAACTCGTGCACGATACCAGGCGAGAGCTAAATTCGTTTTTCGACGGATACGGATACGACCGCGTTGCGTTTACGAAAAATTGTACGGAGGCGTTAAATCTTGCCATCTTCGGCGTACTCAAAAAGGGCGACCACGTCGTTACGACGTGTATGGAACACAACTCCGTGCTCCGCCCCTTAGAGTTTTTGAAAAAGGCGGGCTATATCGAATACGACGTATGCCCCTTGACGGGCGAGCGAGAGTTTGCCAAGCTGGATTATAGCGCCTTCTCCGCGCTGATTCGTCCAAACACACGCCTTGCCATTGTCACGACGGCGTCCAACGTCAACGGTGCAATCCCTTCGCTTACAAAAATCAAGAAATCGTTGCCAAAACGCGTGCTTTTATTATGCGACGGCGCGCAGGGTGCTGGGCATTTCCCGATTAAAATGCAGGAGTCGGGTATTGATTTATTGACGATTGCAGGGCATAAGGGCATGTTTGGCGTGCAAGGTAGCGGTGCATTGCTTTTTTCCGAGCGCGTCGACCCTGCGCCCTTGTTTTACGGGGGCACGGGCTCGATTAGTCTGTCTTTGGATATGCCCGATTTTTATCCCGACCGCCTGGAAGCCGGTACGCTGAATTTCCCTGCCGTGACGTCGCTTTTGGAAGGCGTGCGGTTTTTGACGGTGCACGGAAAAGAGATTGAACATAAACTGATGCAACTTTCCGAGTATTGTATCAACGGCTTAAAAACTCTGCCTTCGTACGCCGTGTATTCCAAGGCAAACCCCTGCGGTATCGTCGCCTTTTCGCACGCGAAATTCGACGCGGAGCAAATCGCGGAAAAGCTGTCTTCCGATTACGGTATCGCCGTGCGCGGTGGTTTGCATTGCGCCCCGCTTATGCACGAAGCGCTTGGAAGTTTAGACGGCGGACTTGTACGCGCGTCCTTCTCGCATTATAACGGAGAAAAGGAAATCGACTGCCTGATTCGCGCCTTAAAGCACGTTGACGAAACGTAATCAATGCGTACACGGTATGCTCGTATGCGTATATGCGCCTATATAAACTTAAATTTCTTTGAGTTTGTCTACGACGGTTTTTAGCTGTTTTTTCTGAAAGCCGTTTAACATAGGCGCAAAACTTTTGTAAAAGTTATCGATGTCGTCGTTGGAAAGTGTACCGGCGCGCTTGCTTTTTTCCGCTTCTTCTAAAATGCTTTTTAGGACGGAAGCGTTGCTTTGACCTTGATAGGCGGACGCGATTTTCCTTGTCAACGCTTCCGCGTCGTCCGTTTGGGTTTGGACGACGCTCGAAACCTTCTTTTCATAGTCTTTGTAACTTTTCATCACTTTACCCCCTTAACGCAGTAGTATATTCTATGCGTTAGACACGAAACAGGTCACACGTTGCGTATCGTATAGTATGGAAATTTTAATGCTTGTTCTTTTTTACTACCTTTCGCAAAATCCCGATTTCTCGGAAAGTGTCAAACCGCTTATGAGTCAAATTAAAGATTCTGAACAAATGCTACGCTTTCTAAACGATTTGTCTTCGTTTACCAAGACGTTTAGCACCCTGCAAAAACAAACGAGCGAGCCACCGAAAAAACCGCCGAAAGCGGAAACGAAAGCGGAACAACCAAAAGAAAATCCGCAATCCCCTACGCAGGGAATTGCGGACGAATTTATACAAAATATTTTAGAAAGCTATCTGAAAAAGCGTTGATTTACGCAATAGAAAATCCGCCGTTGACGGGGATGTCTACGCCCGTGACGTAGTCGTTTTCTTCCAAAAACAGGACGGCGCGCGCCACGTCTTCGCCCGTACCCAAACGCCCCATCGGAATTTCCGATTGCATCAATGCAATTTCGTCGGCGGTAAAATGCGCGTTCATCGGCGTATCGATAACGCCGGGGGATACGCAGTTGACGCGAATACGCGAATAGCCCAACTCGCTGGCGAGCGCCTTGGTAAGCCCTATGAGCGCGGATTTCGACGCCGAGTACACGCTTTCACAGCTTCCGCCCACTTCGCCCCAAACGGACGAAATATTGACAATCAAGCCGTCCTTCTTTTTAAGCATCCCCTTCACGGCTTCGCGCGTGCATAAAAACGCGCCCTTTACGTTGACGGACATCACGTTTTCGTATTCGTCTAAGGTAACGTCTTGGATTTGTTTAATCAGCGAAACGCCTGCGTTGTTGACGAGCACGTCCACCGCGCCCACCTTTTCAAACAGCGAAACGACGTCCGTTTCCTTGGAAACGTCCGCGCGGTACACTTCTACGCCTTCGCCTTCCATACGCTTTGCGTTTTCTTCGTCTTTAGAGTACGTCGCCACGACGCGGTAGCCTTTTTTTAAGAACGCGAGCGCTATCGGACGCCCGATTCCGCGCACACCACCCGTCACTAAAACCGTTTTCATCTCACACCTGCCTGCCTTATTTTCTTAATTTTGTATCCTTGCCACAATCTCCGCCACAATTTCCTTAGGCGTTTTTTCGTCCACGTCTACGACAAAGTCGGCAACGCCTTCGTAAGTCGGCGCACGGCTTGCCATCAATCTTTCAAGCGCGCCTTGTTCTCGTAAAAGCGGGCGTTGATTGTCACCGCGCAAACGCATTTCCAACGTTTCTAATTTTGCGCGAAGATAGACGATTTTGCCGTTTTTTCTAAGCAAACGAACGTTGTCTTGCTTTAAGACAAGCCCACCGCCAGTCGAAACGACCAAGCCGTCCTTCCCCGACAATCCGCGCACGGTTTCCGTTTCGAGTTCGCGAAAACGCGCTTCGCCGTCGCGTTGAAAAATCGCGGAAATCTCGCCGTGGGTTTTTGTGATAAGCGCGTCCGTGTCGCAATGGATAGCGCCGAGCGTTTCCGCCAAAGCTTTGCCCACCGTCGACTTACCAGAGCCCATCATACCGCAAAGGATAACGTTCATATTCTCCCCCGCAACTTAAAGCGACGCTTTCAACCCAACGATTGCCGCGATATAACTGCTTGCGCCAAAACCGCAAACGACGCCTTTGCAAACTTCGGAAAGTACGCTGTGACGTCTAAATTCTTCGCGCGCGTGGACGTTGGACATATGCACTTCCGCAACGGGAATTTTTATCGACGCAATCGCATCGCGGAGCGCGTAGCTGTAATGCGTCAACGCGCCTGCGTTGAACACGATGGCGTCGTACGCTTTGTCCAAATACGCCTTGTGCAAAGCGTTGACGAGTTCGCCTTCGATATTGCTTTGATAGAAATCGACTTCGTCGCCGTTCGCCGTACAGTACGCGACGATTTTTGCGTTGATTTCGTCTAACGTTGCCGTACCGTATACGCTTTGTTCGCGCAAGCCGGTAAGGTTGAGATTTACACCGTTAAGCACCAAAATTTTCATAATCTATCTCCGTTTATTCCGCCCAAATTTGGCGGTATTTTTTATAAAGTTCGTACGCCTCGCTTAAAATCGGTTGACGATTTACAAGCAGACAGTCCGCATAGTAGACGACGTAAAAAAGCATCGACGCGCCGTTTAAGGTTTTCGCGCCCGATAATTTCGCAAGCCTTAAAAACTCCGATTCCGCAGGCGTGTAAATCAAATCGATTGCCGTTTCCGCGCCCGTAAACGCCTTTTTCGTAACGGGTGAAAGCCCTTCCGTGTCGTGCATGCCTACGCCCGTGCAGTTGATTAAAATATCGTATCCGCCTTCTTCTACGTCCGTTGCCGGCGAGAGCTGGAGTTTGAGGCAAGTTTCCTTCAATTTTTCTTGGTTGCGTTGGTAGATAAACACGTCCGCGCCTTCCCCTTTTACGGCGACGGCGGTGCTCCTGCCCGAACCGCCTGCGCCAAGCACCAACACGCGCTTGCCAGCAAAGGAAATTCCTGCCGACTTTGCCATCAACAAAAAGCCTTCGCCGTCCGTGTTATACCCCGTCCGCGTTTTCGAGTCCACCGTGTTGACCGCGCCGAACAAAAAGGCGTCGCCCTTCAATTCGTCGAGATATTCCATCACGTCGCGCTTGTAGGGAATCGTCACGCAAAAGGCGTCGAAATCGCCCAGCAGACGACGCATGGCTAAGTCAAACGCGTCTTTTCCAACGGAAAAGTTTTCAAATTCGCACTCGATACCAAACTCGTTTAGAATAAAGGTGTGTAACCTTGCGCTGGGGGATTTGGATACGTCTTTTCCGATAAGCCCCAAACGTAATTTTTTATCGTTCATTTCAACCCTGCCCCCTTCTTACGTATGCAAACCGAGTTTTTCGTAAAAGTCGGGAAAGGAAATCGCGCAACACTCCGGCCGATAAATTTCACCGCCTTTCTCGCTTGCCAAAAGTCCGATGGTTGCGGTCATGGCAATGCGGTGGTCGAGATAGCTGTCACAATTTCCGCCCAAGAGTTTCTTCTTGCCACGGATAATAAACCCGTCTTCCGTCGCCGTACAATCGCCCCCGAAATTGTTAATCAACTCTGCGGTGGTACGAATACGGTCGCTTTCTTTTACGCGAAGTTCTTTTGCGCCCGTAATTCTCGTTTCGCCGTCCGCGAACGCGCACAAAAGGGCAATCAAAGGCAGTTCATCCACCATACTCGGCACGTCTTCTTCGCAAAGGGTTATGGCGCGCATATCCGATTTTTCAACGAGAATATCCGCAACTTCTTCGCCACCCGACGTGCGTGGATTAAGCAGGGTATAGCGTACCCCCAGCCTATCAAACGCCTTCAAAATACCCGTACGGGTGGGGTTGACGCCGACGTTTTTGCAAAGCGTTTGTCCCTTCAACGCGCCAAGCGCCATAAAATACGCCGCCGACGAAATATCCGAAGGCACGCAAACGTCTACGGCGTGCAGTCGACTTTTTTTCAAGGTAATCTTGTTGCCGTCAACGACAATATTCGCGCCCATTGCACCAAGCATCCGCTCGGTATGGTCGCGCGATTTTATCGGCTCGCTTACCGTGGTAACGCCATCCGCAGAAAGCCCTGCAAGAAGCACGGCACTTTTTACCTGCGCCGACGACACTAAAAGGTTTACGTCCGCGCCGTGCAGTTGTGAAGGCGACACGAAAACGGGCGCATGCCCGTCCGTCGTTTCCACTTTTGCACCCAAACGCGAAAGGGGCTCAGACACCCTTTTCATCGGTCTTATTGACAGCGAATCGTCGCCGTACAATTTTGCCGTCACGCCTTTGCCCGCAACAAAGCCCGTCAAAAGGCGTATCGTCGTACCCGAATTTCCGCAATTTAATTGCGTGCCGTTTGCAAACTGCGACGTGCCTTTGACGCGAACCGTTGTTCCGTCGACGTCGACGGTTGCACCCAACGCGCGCATACACGCGCACGTAGACAAACAGTCTTCGCCTATCAACGCGCCCGTGACCACGGCTTCGCCGTCCGCCCCTGCGTTGAGCATAACCGCGCGATGCGTAATCGATTTATCTCCAGGGAGCTCGAACTCGTCCGAAACTTCCCCGATGGTATGAATTTTCATAACTCAAATCCTTCTCTCATTTACAAAGCCGAACCAAGGACGCTTGGTATTCGTCAAAAGGAAGTTGCATCATCGTCCACTCGCCCTTGTTTTTCGCAACCGCCGTTTGAATCAAGCCGTCGTCCTTGTTTTTCTTGTCCGCGTGCGCTTTTTTTGCACAAAACGCTACGTCCTTGAAATCCACGTTCTCGCAAGGCGCAACGGCAAGCGCACGCCTTATAACGGCAAGCAAGCGTTCTCCGTACGCGCTTTCACAAACACCCTTTTCCATCGCCATACGCGTTTCAAAAAGCATACCGTATAAAACGCTTTCGCCGTGCGAAAGCCCGTAAGAAAGCTCGATAGCGTGCCCCGTCGTGTGCCCGACGTTCAAGCTCTTTCTCTCGCCCGTTTCCTTCTCGTCCGCCGTAACCACCGACGCCTTATGGCGTATACAAGCGGATATTAACCCCTTCAAAAAGCCCTTATCCGACAAGTCTTCGGCGTTTTCGAGTTTGTTAAACATCTCTTCGCTAAGCGCCGCGTATTTCACGATTTCGCCCAAACCGCACTTAATTTCGCGCAAAGGGAGCGTGTCTAAAAACGTGGGGTCTACCAGCACTTCGCAAGGTTGATAAAACGCGCCGACGACGTTTTTAACGCCTGCCAAGTCCACCGCCGTTTTTCCGCCGACGCTACTGTCGACCTGCGCCAAAAGCGTGGTAGGGATTTGCACACAGGAAATACCGCGCATATACATTGCCGCCGAAAGTCCACCGATATCGCCGACCACGCCACCGCCTACCGCAAACAATCTGGACGTTCGATGCAACCCTGCCCCCGCCATTTTTTCTAAAATTTCGCCGAGAAATTGAAAAGTTTTATTTTCTTCCCCGGCAGGCAAAACGAAAAATTCCGCGTCCTTAAACCAAGATTTCAATCTTTCGCCGTAGATGGCGTTGACGTTGGAATCGGTGACGACGAAGTTCTTTTGCCCGTCGACAAGCGCAGGCAAACGCTTTTTTATTACGTCTGTGCCTATATGAATTTTTCCTGCCGTTGAAGGCGTGTTTACGACTATCGTTTCCATACTTATTGCAACTTTTCGTATCTTTCCTTTACTTCTTGCATTGTGTCACCGCCAAGCCTTTCGGACACGGCAACCGCCAACGTTTCCGCAACCACCGCTTCCGCAATAATACCGAGCGCGAAAATAGCGCAAACGTCGCTACGTTCAGACGCCGCCGTCGTCGGCTGGTTGGTTTCCAAATCCACCGTCCTAAGCCCCTTCATTAAGGTAGGAATCGGTTTCATCGCCACGCGCAAAACAATCTCTTCGCCGTTGGACATACCGCCTTCTAAACCGCCTGCGCGGTTGGTTTGTCGATAATACCCCTTCTCTTGCGAATAGAAAATTTCGTCGTGGACGTCCTTACCGCTTTTCGTGCTTGCGGAAAAACCGTCGCCGATTTCCACACCCTTGACCGCCTGAATACTCATAAGTCCGCGCGCAAGCCGTGCGTCCAGCTTGTCCGCGTACGTCATCACGTTGCCAAAACCGCTCTTTAAGCCACGGACACGAATTTCTACCACGCCACCTGCCGTGTCGCCGTCTTTTTTCAACTGCGCAATCTTCTCGACGGCAAGTCCTTCCGCTATGCTATCTAACATACCAAGTTGCGTGGTTTTTGCGCGAGTCAAATCTGCAAAAGCGTAACTGCCCCCGTCCTTGATACCGCAAACTTCGCAAACTCTGCCACCGATTTCCACACCAAGTTCGGACAAATACGCCCTAAACACTTCGCCCGACGCGACGCGAATTGCCGTTTCGCGCGCAGACGCGCGTTCTAAAACGTTTCTTGCGTCCGTTTGGGCGAATTTCAAAATGCCCGTAAGGTCTGCATGCCCAGGGCGCACCTTCGTCAGACGCCTTTTTTGCATCGCCGTTTCGTCGCAAGCGCCTGCCGACATCGAGCTTTGCCAGTTTTCAAAATCCTTATTGTAAATGCAAAGGGTGACGGGACTGCCCAACGTTTCGCCGTTTCGAACTCCCGTCAAAACTTCCACGCTGTCGCGCTCGATTTTTTGTCTTGCACCGCGCCCAAAACCGCTTTGACGGAGCGCAAGCGCTTCGTCGATTTTACCCGTGTCGATTTTTAAGTGTGCAGGCAAGCCTTCAATGATGGAAACCAGCGCTTTGCCGTGCGATTCCCCTGCCGTGGTTAATTTCATACTTCTCTCCTTTACATCGCGTTAAAGACAAACGCGCCACCGACAAAATCCACGCTGACGTTTTGTCCGTTACGGATTTTGCCAAGCAAGATTTCTTCGGATAATTTGTCTTCGATACGAAGTCGGAGGCCAAGCGGTCTTAGGAAGACAACTCCATGGAACAACTCCTTGGCTCACAGAACGACATGGCTACGACCCGACTTAAAGACAAACGCGCCCCCGACAAAATCCACGCTGACGTTTTGTCCGTTACGGATTTTGCCAAGCAAGATTTCTTCGGATAATTTGTCTTCGATACG
>JAZRDK010000073.1:0-3606 GCA_045660225.1 Candidatus Scatosoma sp. | reverse complement strand
CTATCTTTAAGTCGACGTTCCCCTATACGTTTCGTATCTTGTTGCTTTTTGCAAAGGCATAGATACGAGCAAGACAAGGAGAAACGCGTACGCCGACGGGAGTGTACTTAGTCGTACACGACCAAGGCGCACACAGCTTCGACGCCGTATTGCGACGTATATATGTCTTTGCTTGTTTACTTACCTAAAGCAGCGAGAACCTTCTTCGTAATCATCTCTACAAGTTCTGCATTGTTGCAGTTTGCAGCGGGAACGTCGCCGTAGTCGATGCCAGGGTGACGTCCGGGAAGGTTCATCTTCTTACGAAGGTCCATAAGTTTCTTGAGCTGGTCAGCGGAAATTTCGTGAACAGCGCCAAGGTCCATCGCGTGCTTGCAAATAACTGCGTTGAATTCAACTTCTTCCATAACGAAGAACGCCTTTTGAAGGTTGCAACCAACCGTCAAAGCGCCGTGGTTACGAAGAAGGAACGCGTCGTGGTTTTGGATGTACGGGTCAAGCGAATCGGGAATTTCCATCGTGGAAGGCGTTCCGTAATCGCAGGTAGGCACGTCGCCAATCGTCAAAACCGCTTCGGGAAGAATATACTGGTCAAGGTCGATATCCGCAACCGTGAACGCCGTAGCAACGGGGGGATGTGCGTGTACAACCGCCGTAACGTCGGGACGTTCTCTATATACTCTCATATGCATTTTAATTTCGGAAGAAGGGTTAAGTTTGCCTTCCAATTTCTTACCGTCTTTGTCCACTTTGATAATCATATCGGGGGTAAGGTCGCCCTTCGATACGCCCGTGGGGGTGCAGTAGTATTCGTTGTCGCTAATTTTTACGGAGATGTTACCGTCGTTTGCCGCAACGAAACCTTTTTGCCAGAGCTTATGCCCTACTTCGCAGATTTCCTTCTTAATTTCGAATGGAGATTTCATAAATGTTTCCTTCCTTTATGTTATTTTTTTATTTTGTCAAATTTTGTGTGTCAAGAGCAATCATATACTCTTCGTTGGTGGGTATTACCAGCGTCTTTACCTTTGCGCCGGCTTTTGAGATATCCGCAAACTCGCCCCTTGGACAAGCTTTGTTAAACGCTTCGTCGATTTCTACGCCCAAGTAGGACATATTTTTGCAAACCTCTTCGCGGAGTTGCCTATCGTTTTCACCGATACCTGCCGTAAACACAAGCGCGTCTACGCCGTTCATTTCCGCGACGTACGAGCCGATGATTTTCTTGATGTTGTGGCAAAGAATTTTCATGGCAAGTTGCGCGCGGTAGTTCCCTTTTTCCGCTTCGCTACGAATATCCCTGCAATCGCTGGACACACCCGAAACGCCGTACAAACCAGATTCCTTATTCAAAAGTTTGTCCGCTTCGTCGGCGGTAAGCCCTTCCGCTTTTTGGATAAAGGTAACGACGGTGGGGTCAATCGCGCCGCTTCGCGTACCCATCGGCACGCCGTCTTGTGGTGTGAAACCCATCGACGTATCCACCGCCTTGCCGTTCACCGTCGCCGTAATCGACGAGCCGTTTCCAAGATGGCAAGTGATGATTTTCGCATTTTTGTCGTTTAAGTATTCCTGCGCTTTGCCCGCAACGTATCTATGCGACGTGCCGTGGAAACCGTAACGGCGCACTTTGAAACGTTCGTACAAGTCGTAGGGAATCGGATAGATGTAGGCGTAATCTTCTACTTCCGAATAATAGGACGTGTCGAAGACGCCGACGTGGTTGATGTTTGGCATAACTTCCTTGCACGCCTTCAAACCGCTGATAGCAGGAGGCCCGTGTAAGGGATTAAGCCCAACGATACTTTCTAAATATTCCAGTTCTTTATCGCCAAGCACCGTCGATTTTTTCAATTTCTCGCCACCGTGCGCAAATCTGTGTCCGACTGCGGAAATTTCGTCTACGCCCCCGATTACGCCAAGCTCTTTGTCCGTAAGCAGAGCAAGCACGCGTTCGATGGCGAAACGGTGATTGGGAAAATCGGCGTTTTCTTGATAATCGTCTTTGCCAGGGCATTTATGCGTCACGAAACCGTCGATACCGATTCTCTCGCAGTTCCCCTTTGCCAACACCTTGACTTCGTCCATATCGAAGAGCTGATATTTCAGCGACGAACTTCCGGCGTTTACAACCAAAATTTTCATTTTCCGTCACGCTCCTAAAATTTTGTTTTTTGTTTATGTTGTTGAGAAAAAGTTACTCTTCCCGTAAAGGCGTAGATACGAGCAGTTCAAGGAGAAACGAGTACGCCGACGGGAGTGTACATAGACGTACACGAGCAAGGCGCACGGACTTTCGACGAAGAAATGCGAAGTGTATACGTCTTTACGTAAAGGCGTAGATACGAGCAAGACAAGAAGCAGGAGCATTTTTCGACGGGAGCGTACATAGACGTACGTGACCAAGAAAAAGCGCAACGCAACGCGGAGATGCGAAGCAATCCACTAAACGCAAAATACCGCTTAGAAACAAGCAGGTCAAGGCGCGCGAGCATTTTTCGACGGGAGCGTACATAGACGTACGTGACCAAGAAAAAGCGCAGCGCAACGCAGAGATGCGAAGTTTATAAGTGGTTTTAAAAAGCCGTTGCTAAACAAGCAACGGCTTTCCGTCAATTACATAGATTCGTGAATCGTTCTCGAAATAACGTCATCCTGCTGTTCTTTCGTAAGCTTGATGAAGTTTACAGCATAGCCGGATACACGGATCGTAAGCTGAGGATACTTTTCAGGATGAGCCTGTGCATCCAAAAGGGTTTCACGGCTGAATACGTTTACGTTAAGGTGATGGCCACCTTCACCAACGTAGCCGTCCAACATACTAACAAGATTGTCAACTCTGTTCGACATAATTTTTTTCTCCTTTTATTCTTTTTTGTGGGGTTGATGACAAGCTTTACCGCCCGACACCGTTACCGCCATTTGGCGGTGGAAAGCCTACGCCACTATGGTTCGGCCTCCACACTTCTCCCTGACATTAGTCTTCTTTACCGAGGGATGCAGGGGTGATCGAGAAGGTGTTGGAAATACCGTCTCTGGAGTATTCGTAAGGCAATTTTGCAACGGATGCAAGGGATGCAAGAGCACCGTTAGCATCTCTACCGTGCATGGGGTTAGCACCAGGTGCAAGGGGAGTACCGCCACGTCTACCGTCGGGGGTGTTACCCGTCTTCTTACCGTATACAACGTTAGACGTAATCGTCAAGATGGACGTCGTAGGCACGGAATCACGATAGGTGTACTTGCCCTTAACGAAGCTCATGAACGTCTTCAAAAGCCATACTGCAAGTTCGTCAGCTCTATCATCGTTGTTACCGTATTTAGGGAAGTCGCCTTCGATGCGGAAGTCAACTACGATACCGTCTTCGTTACGAACGGGGTATACCTTTGCATACTTGATAGCGGACAAGGAGTCAGCTGCGCAGGAAAGACCTGCGATACCCGTTGCGAAGAAACGGCGAACGTTGGTATCGTGCAATGCCATTTCCAATGCTTCGTAGCTGTACTTATCGTGCATATAGTGGATGAGGTTGAGCGTATTTACGTACAAGTCTGCAAGCCACGTCAAGATATTTTCAAACTTCGCAACCACTTCGTCATAGCAAA